>CAXRHS010000424.1:0-4389 GCA_964230235.1 Myxococcota bacterium | reverse complement strand
CATTCTGTCGGTGCAACACGACTTGCCGTCCGATCCAGCGTTCGTGGGCCGCGCAGAGCGGTGGTTGTCGATGGCCGCTGGCCTGGGCACCGTGCAGATGTTCACTGCACCGGTCGACGACAAAATGACACGGCAGTGGTCCTTCTTCGGCCCGTTTGAAGATGGCACCCCAGAGCACCACCAGTACACCCAGGCCGCCATCGCGCGCGTCGAGGCCGAGCGCAAGACGTTTGCCTATCGCGATCCCAGCGAAGCGCTGACCGGGCAGTTGGCCCCGCCTCCGGCGCAATAGCCAGGTTCTGTGTGCGCACCGGTCGATCGACGGGAGCGCGAAACAGCGTGGCGAGTCGGCTTGCAAAGTCGCGAGCTTGCGACGCTCTACTCAAGAAACTGGCTAGCGTGGAAAATCGAACAGACTTTTCACGGGCCCTCATGGCCCCGCCGCGACGCTACTTCGTGGTCATCTCAAAGACGCCATCCCAATCCGGCCCGAGGCCCATGGCGCGCACCGCCGGCAGGCGATCGAGAAACACCTGAGACGGCGCATCGCCAGTTGCCGCGAGCGCGCCGAAAATGGCCGCCGCCCCATCGAAATCTGTCTTTCGCCAAAGCGCGAGCGCCCGCGCAAACTCCGAAAGCCTATTGCGCGTCGCATCATCCAGTTCACTCGTCAGGCACACCGCTTCGTACACCGCAATCCCGTGCTTCTTGCCTTTGACCTGCACCCGGTCCAGTTCGCGCAGGGCCGCGCCGTCGCCAATCAACCGCGCTGTCTCGCTGCCAATCATGATGTCGGTGCCATAGGCCTTGTTGGCACCTTCCAGGCGCGCGGCAAGGTTGACCGCGTCGCCGAGCATGGTGTAGTCGAACCGCTTGGCCGAGCCCATGTTGCCGACGACGGCTACGCCGGAATTCAGGCCAATGCGGGCCGCAATCTCCGGCAACCCGCGCGCCCGCCACGGGGCCTGCAGCTCTGCAAGCTTCTTGCGGCAACGCAGGGCAGCGCGACAGGCCCGCAGCGCATGATCGGGCTGGTCGAGCGGCGCGCCAAACATCGCCACGATCGCGTCGCCGATGTACTTGTCGACCGTGCCACCCTCTTCAAGAATCACGTCGGTCATCGCGCCAAGGTATTCGTTCAACAGCTTGGTCAGGTCCGCCGGGTCGAGCCGCTCGCTCAGCGTGGTAAAGCCGGCGACATCGCTAAAGAACGCGGTAATTTCCCGGCGCTCGCCGCCAAGCTTGAGCTTGTCGGGGTTGTTGACGAGCTGTTCGACGACTGCGGGCGCCAGGTAGAACTGAAACGCTTCGCGAATTTGCTGGCGCTGCAGTTCTGCGCGACCGACGCGCAACGCGATCTCGCCACCAACCGGAACTAGAAACGCCAGCACGCCCGGCACCAGCGGAATCAGGATACCGTGGTGCATGCCGTATACGCCCAGGCCGAGCCAGGCCGCCGAGGCCAGGATGGCGCCGGCCACGACCAGCGCCGTGGACGACACCCGGCGCCACAACAAGTAGAGCGCGAGGCCAAGCGCCGACAGGCCCCAACTCGCCCACGGGGCATGCGGGCCTTCGCTGCTGGTGTGCTCGCCGTGCAGCAGATTGAAGGTCGCAGCCACGTGTACGTAGGTTCCGGGCAGGTCTGATCGCAGGGGCGTCTGGCGACGGTCGGCGGCGCCGATTGCCGAAACGCCGACGAAAACGATGCGGCCCTTGAGTGCCTTGTGCAGGGCCGCATTGGTCGGGTCCGCTTCCAAGACGTCGATAAGTGGCACGCGCGGAATGCGACCGACATCGGGCCAGCGAATCAAGGGCTCGCCGTCGTCGACTGCGATCGCAGCTTTGGTCAGCGCTTCCGCGCGCTTGGGCTCCGCAATCTGCGCAACCGCCAGCGCCAGGCTCGCAATGTGCTTGCTGCCAACCCGCGCGACGTAGCCGTAGCGGCGAATGATGCCGTCCACCGAGTACGACACATGCAGGCCAGCCTGGGCGCGCGCAGCCACTGCCAGTTCGCTGATGCTGCCGCGCGGCGTGAGGTAGTGCACTGTCGGCGTGTAGTCGGCCGGCACGCCTGGCACGGGCTGCAGTTCCTCAATCTCGCCGCCGATCAGCGTACCACCCGCCAGCGATCCGTCGGCCACGCCGAGCACGACGTTGCCGGCCTCCGCGATCGCTTTGCTCAACTGGCGATCAGCGTCGCGTTCAGCGGCTTGCTTGTCGAGCTCGTCCGCGAGCGCCTTGCCTTCGGGGTCATCGCCGAGCGCAGTGTCTCGAATCCGGTCGGCAATCGCCAGGGCCAGCTCGCTGTCGGCGCGGCCGTTGGGCTCCGGAAAAAAAGCATCGAGGCAGATGACGGAAGGCGCGAAGCCGTTCAGCTTGCGAATCAGCTTTGCCCAGGTGACGCGCTGAATCGGCCACCGCTCTGCCAACGCCTGCAGCGTGCCGTCGTCAATGTCGACGAACACGACGCGATCGTCCACCTTGGCGCGCGGCACCACCGAACGCACCAGGTTGTCATACAGCGGCCGGTCGAGGCGACCTGGACTGGGGTCAAAGGCTGCCCAGATTCCAGGCACCATCGCCAGCGCCGCCAACAGGGTCGGGACCAGCCACTTCTTGAGCAAAGGCAGTCGCATCCGGGTTACTTGACCGTAAAGCTGTAGGTGCGGCTGGGCAAGCCGACCACATCGCCGGAGTCTACGGCGCTGACCCGCCAGAACCAATGGCCGGCAGCCAACTCCTTGGGCATCGGCAAACTTGGGGAAGTGGTGGTGAACACTTGCAATTGCGTGGCCAGTTCGCCGTCCGCGCCGATTTCGACACGATAGCTGACCGTGCCAGGTACTGGCTGCCAACGCAGGGAAACGGTGCGGTCGACTTCGCCCAACAACGGCGCCGCGATCGTGGCACCGGGCAGCAGCGGTCGCGGCGGCGTCGCGGCGCCTTTGTGGTCGACTTCTGCTGCCTTGCCAGCTTCAACGAAAACCGTCTGCTTTTCAACCACTTCGCTTTTCAGCTCGACCTTGCCGTCCAGCGTCTCGACGCCAGTGGAGCCGCTCGGCATTTCGCCGACCCGAAACCGCGTGCCGCGCACACCTGCGATGGCGGTCTTGGTCACGATGTCAAAGCTGCTGCCGGTGCCCTTGGGCTCGGCGATGGCCTCGACCCGGCCCTTCATCAGGTCCAGGCGGACGGCGCGCTTGAGGTCCGCGGTCAATTCGATGCGACCGAGCTTAATCATCGAGTCAGGCAAGAGCGACACAAAACTGCCATCGGCCAATGCAAGCCGCGCCACCGCGCCTTTTTCGGTCGCGACAATATCGCCTTGGATCAGCTGCGTGCCGTTGGCCACCGGCCCCAGCTTGCCAGCCTCCTGACCGCTGTTGACTTTGCCGGTCACGGCCTGCACGAGCGCAACTGGGCGTGGCGTGGGCTCACGGAACGTGATGGTCAGCTCGGCAGGCGTGCCGGGCGCACTGGTCGGCACGATGCTCGAAATGCGCGCGTCTGGGATGCCGGCGGCGACCAGTTGCTTGGTCCAGGCCGCCGCGATGGCAGTGCCGTCGGGCCTGCGGTCGCTAGGCACTTTTGCCGCCAGCGTGATGCTGCGGACCTGAGCGCGCTCCTTGAGGGCTGTTGCGACAGCCTTGGCACATGCGAGGTCGGCGCCCGCCAGGTCGGCCCTGGCCGGCAACAGCTTGCCCGACTTGATTGTCCCGCCGTCCATGCGCAGACCGCCACAAGGGTCCGCTGCAAATGCGACGGTCGAAATGCCCGTTGCCAGAATCGAGACCAAAAGGAGCGATTTCATTTGCTCTCCTGCGGGGCTTCGCCTCGTGTCACCAAGTTGAATTCGACGCGTCGGTTCTTGGCACGGCCCTTGGCCGTGGCGTTGCTCGCTGCCGGTTTGTCGGGACCGTAACCCTTGGCGCCGATGCGGTCTGGGTCTGCGCCATGGGTGACCAACCAGTACCGCACGGCGTCGGCGCGCTGCTGCGAAAGTTCGATGTTGTGCTCGCGCTTGCCGGCGTCGTCGGTGTGGCCGGCAATCTCGACCATCGCCTGTCGGTACAACAACAACACGGATAGCACCTTGTTCAAGACCGGCGACGACTTCGGCAGGATGTCCGCCGAGTTGGTCGCGAACTCGACACCTTGCAGCACGCCGACTCGCTGAGCAAGCGGAATCGGCACGTCGTCCGGGCAGCCGTCGTCGTCGGCGTATCCGTTGTGCGTTTCGCCCTCTCGTGGACATTTGTCAGCGACGTCGGGGATGCGGTCGCGGTCGTCGTCTTCCTCCGGGCAGCCGTCGCCATCTTCAAAACCGTCGAAGTCTTCGGCGCGGTCCGGGCACACATCTTTGTCGCGCGGAAACCCATCGCGATC
>CAXRHS010000423.1:0-5370 GCA_964230235.1 Myxococcota bacterium | reverse complement strand
GCCGTTGCACAGATTGCCGTCCTCTTGCTTGACGCAGTCGGCGTCGGTCGCGCATTGACAGGTATTGGCACCGGCGGCGCAGGCGCCGGCTTTGCACAGGTCGCCGGCGGTGCAAGGGTTGCCATCGCTGCACGCGGCGCTGTTGGGCGCGAACGCGCAGCCCTTCGCTGGGTCGCACCCGTCGTCGGTGCACGGGTTGTTGTCGGCGCACGGCAGCGCTGCGCCCTTGCAGGCGCCGTCTTTGCACTGGTCGTTGTCGCTGCAGGCGTTGCCGTCGCTGCACGGGTGGTTGTTGGGCGTGTGCGTGCAGCCGTTGACCGGGCTGCACGCATCGTTGGTGCAGGGGTTGGCGTCGTCACAGGTCGAGGGCAGACCGGCACACAGCCCGGCTTTGCAGACGTCCTTTTCGGTGCACGGGTTCTGATCGTCGCACACCCCGCCTTCGGCCAGCGGTTGCTTGGTGCACTGCCCGGTTTTGGGGTCGCAGGTGTTCTTGCCGCATGGGGTGTCGCCGGTCGGGTTGCATGCGACCACCGACACCGGGTTGACGACACACTTGAAGTTGACGCACTGCAGCACCCCATTGCACAGGTCGCCGTCTTCCAAGGCCGCGCAGTCGGCGTCCTTGGTGCACGCACATAGGCTGCCGCTGCCGATGCAGGCGCCGGCCTGGCAGGCGTCTGGGGTGGTGCAGGGGTTGCCGTCTTCGCATGGCGTGCCGTCTTTGGCGGTGCTGCTGCCGCAGGTGCCGCTCGCGGGCTGGCACAGGTCTACCGTGCACGGATTGCCGTCGTCGCACACCAGCGCCGATCCGCCACAGCCGCCGGCGCCGTCGCAGTGGTCCTTGACCGTGCACAGGTTCTTGTCGTCGCACGGGGCGTAGTTCAAGGTGGTGGTGCAGGCGCCCTTGCTGCATTTGGTGTCCGTGCACGGATCGGTGTCGTCGCACTCGCCGTCGTGGGTGCAACAGCCGGCTTGCTTGGGTCCGGGCTTGCACTCGCCGGCCTCGCACATGTCGCCTTGGGTGCACGCGCTGCCGTCTTCGCACAGACCGCCAGTCAGGGGCTTGTGGGCGCAGCCGCTCTTGGGGTCGCACCAGTCTTGGGTGCACACTTGTTGGTCGTTGCAGTTCAGCGGGCCGCCGCCGCATTGGCCGCCGACGCAGAAATCCGGGCCGGTGCACAAAAGGCCGTCTTTGCACGCGGTGCCGTCGTCGGCTGGGCCGACCGCACACAGCTTGAGGGTCGGTTCGCAGACCAACGCCTCGCAGGGCGCCGTTTCGAGTACGCCGGCGCATTCGGCGTCCACCGTGCACGCGACCTTGGAGATCTGCATCCCGCCATCGCCTTTGCTGTCCATGCCCGCGTCGAGCTGGCCGGCAAAGGCGTCGCCGCTGACGTCGGTGGCGCTCGGTGCGGTGGTGGCGGTGTCGTCGCTGCACGCCGAAGCTGCCAAGGCGGCCAGGGCCAGCCCGCTCAGGCCTGTTGCGGTTCGATGGGTCATGGTGGTGCCGATCCAGGCGCCGACCGGCGCGAAGGCGCCAGCATGCCACGTTTGCCGACTCCGTTCAACGCCAAGTCGTTGACACATGTGACGATTGTGGCGTGGCGGTCCGGGCGCAATCGTGGTAGTGTACGCGCGACGTCGGCCTGGGTGCCGAGAGAATGTCGTCGATGGTCTGGCAGTGGGCGATGCGTGCGGCCTTGGCTGCGTGGACGGGCGTTGCGCTGGTCTGCTGTGCGGACGGCGTGGACCCGGCCGCCGACCCGTGCGCCGGGCAGTCGGGCGCCTTGACCTTGGACAAAGCGGCGGTGCTGGCCATGACCAGCGAGACCGGGCCGCTTTCCGCTGGCGCGACGGTTGCGTTGGTGCCGCCAATGGGTGAAGCGCCGGTCGAGTATGGGCTGACGCTGCGCAATGCAGCAAACCCGGCGGCGGCGCGTCCGCTGACCCTGACCAGCGCCGCCCTGACCGCGGTCAGCGGGGCCACTGCGGCGCCGTTTGCGCTTTTTGTCGACGACGACGGAAAATGGCACCCAATTTCCGAGGCGAAATTTCCGCTGGTCTTGGTGCCAACAGGCTTTGCTGCGGCGTGCCGGCCGACGGGTGCCAAGGAAGTGCTGAAACTTCAGGTGCGCCTTGGACCGGTCGCAGCTGCGACCAAGGCCACTGCCGACCTGGTGCTACAGTTCAGTGGCGACCCGAAGGTCGGCGGCAGCGCGGTCGTGCACTTCGTCGCCAAGGCGACCGCGGCGCGCCTCAAGCTGCAGCCCACAGAACTGCAGTTTGGCAAGGTCAAGCTGGGCACCAAGGCCGCCACGCCTTTGCAGTTGCTGTCGGTTGGCGATGGCCCGCTGCTGGTCACCGCGATTGAGGTCGCCAAAGACCAGCCGGGCACGTTTACCCTGCAACTGGGCGAGCACACGTTTCAATCCGGCCAGACCGTCAATCTGACGGATCAGCCGCTCGTGGTCGCACCCGGCGCTGCCTTGACGGGCGCGGTTACCTATTCGCCTCACTCGGGTGCCCCGGACTTCGGGCAACTGGTGTTTGCGACCAACGACGCCAGCGGCCCGGCCAAGGTGGCACTGTATGGCAACCAGGATACGCCGTGCTTGGGGGTTGCACCGGGCGGCGTGGTCGATTTCGGCTTTGTCGACATCGGCGGGGCAGCCACCCGCGAAGTGGCGCTGACCAACTGTGGTGCCACCGCAGTCCACGTGTCCGCGTCGTCGCTGACAGGCGGCGGCAACGCCTTTGAGGTGGTCAGCTTCGTCAAGCTCGGCGTCGGCGTTCAGCCCAAGCCCGATCCCCTGCAACCGCTTGAAATCTCGCTGGGCGAGAAAGTGGCCGTGACGCTTCGCTGCACGCCGCCCACTGAACAGAAAGATGCCGCAGGCAACTGGCTGCCGTATGCCGCCACGCTGACCTTTCAAGACGACACGGTGCTGCCCGACAAACCGGTGCCGCTGCGCTGCACCGGGACCGCCACTGGCTGTCCGACCCCAGTGGTCGCCGCCGAACCGGCTTGGACCGTGCCGCCGCAAGCCGGCGTGACGCTGATTGGCACCGGTAGTCATGCGCTGGGCGGCAAAAAGGTCGCCAAGTACCAGTGGACCCTGCTGTCGGCCCCCGAAGGGGCGAGCAGCGTCGCCTTCCACCCCGCCGCCAACGTGCCGAACCCCAAGCTGGGCGTCAAACGCAAAGGCAAGGTCAATGGCGTGCTGACCGACGTGGTGGCGCTCGACGTCGCCGGAGACTACCAGGTGCGCTTGGTGGTGACCGACGACCAGGGCGTGGCCAACTGCTTGCCGGTCACCGAGACGGTCCACGTCATTCCCGAAGCGGCGGTGTTCGCGGAATTGGTCTGGTCCACGCCGGGCGATCCCACGCCAGACACAGGCCCGGGCATGGGTGCCGACCTCGACCTGCACTTCGCCCATCCCGGCGCGGCCAACGCCAAAAAATGCGCGACTCCGCCGGCCCTGTGCGCCGGCAAGCCGTGTCCGTGTCAGCCCGACCACGACGGCGATGGCACCGCCGACCCGTGGTTCCATCCGCTCTACGACTGTTTCTGGAACAACCCGCACCCCAACTGGGGCAGCGTGGACCCGTTGGTGGACGACGACCCGAGCCTGGACCTCGACGACACCGACGGCTTTGGCCCAGAGACGCTGCACCTCAATGCCCCGCAGTATGGCGCGCAGTACACGCTCGGCGTCCACAGTTGGGACGCGCACGACTATGGGCCGTCGCTGGCGCGGGTGCGGGTGTGGGTGGGCGGGTTGTTGCAGGCGGTGGTGCAGCGCAACCTGGGCGAGTGCGATTTGTGGTGGGCCACGGCGGTGGCCTGGCCACAAGGTGTGGTGGCGGTCGCGACCGACGGCAAGGGTGCGGGCAAAGTGGTCGGCGGGTACCAAAGCGCGGCGGTTGGCCTGGTCAGCGGCAAGTGTGGCGGCAAGTAGGCCGCACTTTCGGTTTGGGTGAGCCTCGACACCTTCCCGGTTTCGCCTTGGCCGACGAACTCGGATCGGAGCAACATTTCCTAGCTGCGGCGGACGCTTCGGTCCGACTATCTTAGCGCGAAAACAAAGACGGACTTGACAGGATTTTCGTGCGCGCTAACCTAGACGGCATGAACGATCGTGCACCCTGGCAAAACCTCTGGCGCTCGCTGGCACAGGACAAGGCGATGGTGCTGGTCGCCGGGCCGCGTCAGTGCGGCAAGACCACCGTGGCCAAAGCGATTGCCGCGTCGTTTGCCAATCGCCTGTACTGTAACTGGGACATCGACGCCGATCGGGCGCGGTTGATCAACGACCCAACCTTCTTTACGGCCATGCCACGAAGGGATCCAACCCCGCCGATGGTGGTGTTTGACGAATTGCACAAGTACTCGGATTGGAAGAACTACCTCAAAGGGGTTTACGACGAGTTCGGCGGGGCCTACCAGTTCTTGGTTACCGGCAGCGGTCGACTCGACTTGTTTCAGGCCGGCGGCGATTCGCTGGCAGGCCGCTATCTGGCGTTTCAGCTCTGGCCGTTTACTTTGGGCGAGTTGGCCGCTGGCCAGGGCGTCGCTGCGGACGACCTCGAAGACGCCGTCGCGCGGTTCCTGGCCGACCCCCTGAAAGTCAATCTCGACGACCTGAGTTGGAAGCAACAGGTCTGGAAAACCCTTGAACAATGCAGTGGATTTCCAGAGCCGTTTTTGGCGGGCACCAAGCGGACCTGGCGCCGATGGTCGCAAACCTATACGCGGGCGCTGGTGCGCGAAGATGTGCGTGAATTGGCAGACGTGCGCCGGGTTGCCGACCTGGAGACCCTGTTTGCGCTACTGCCGGGTCGCGTCGGCAGCCCGCTGTCGTTGCCGGCGTTGGCGACGGATCTCAAGGTTGCGTATACCACCGTGCAGGCTTGGCTTGGCCTTTTCGAACGGTTCTATTTGACGTTCTCGATGCCAACCTGGACCGACCGGTTGGCGCGTGCCATCCACAAAGAGCGCAAGACCTACCTCTTTGACCCCGCGCGGATCGAGCAGCCTGGGATCCGCTTTGAGAACCTGGTCGCGCTGGAGTTGGCACGTGCAACCAGTGCGTGGACAGCCTGGGGCCTTGGCGATTTCTCCGTGCATTTCGTGCGCACCAAGGACGGGCTCGAAGTGGACTTTCTGGTCGCCCGCGATCGCCAACCCTTGTTTCTGGTTGAGGCCAAGCTGAGCGACACCACCCCCGCCAAGGCGTTGCTCGCTATCCAACGGCAATTGCGCGTGCCTGCGATCCAGGTAGTGGCGCAGGCGGCGACGTATTCGCTGCACCGAAACGAAGACCAGACAATCCTGGTCGCTCCCGCGGCGGCATGGCTGGCGGG
>CAXRHS010000422.1:0-2941 GCA_964230235.1 Myxococcota bacterium | reverse complement strand
GGCGGCAGGAACGCACACGCTGCCAGCGCCGCACTTGGCGGTGGCGCACGAGCAAGCGGGCTGGGTGCCGCACACGCCGGGGCTGTCGGCAGCGTCGCAGTCGGCGTCGCAGGGGCACACGAACGCGCCGATGCACGGCACGCCCGCCGGGCAGTTGGCGTCGGCCCAGCACTGGCCGGACTTGAGCTCGGCGTTCTTCTTGCACTCGCCGGCTTTGGGCACGCACACGGCGCCGGGGCCGCAGGTGACGTCGGCGCAGGTGCAGCCCGTCGGCGGCAGGTCCGGTTTGGTGTCGGGGACTCCGTCGGCGGCGGTGAGGTCAGGGGCCGCGTCGCCAGGCGTGTCCGCAGCACCGTCGCCTGCGGCCGCGTCCACTGCGGCGTCGGCTAGCGTCTCCGCGCCGGCCGCGGTGTCGGCGACTGCGCCGTCGCTCACGGCGGTCGTGTCGGCTCCCGTCGCGCCGTCGGCGCTGGCTCCGGCGTCCGCAGCAGCCGGGGTGTCGCTGGCCGTCGCGTCGGTTGTTGCCGCGCCGCCACCTTGCGCTGTACCAGCCGCAGCCGCGCAACCAAAGCTGACCATCGCCAAGGCGGCTGCCACCGCCGCACTGTGCATCCAAATGGACATGGCATCCTCGACAAGCGCGCGACTGCGCCGACGCGGCGCCAGGATAGCGGTTTTTGCCGCGGTTTTCGTCACCCGAATTGCACGCTGCGCCGGCTGAGCGAGCCCCACATCAGGCCGGTAATCGGGTACGAGACGCCATCGGCGGGCTCAGCGGCGGCGCCGGCGGCCACGAAAAGCGGCACGAAATGTTCGTGGGTCGGCAAAGCCAGCCGAACGCCTGGCGCTTCCTGGCGGTAGCGCGCGAGGCGGTCGAAGTCGCGGGCCGACAGCGCCTCTTGGCACCAGTGGTCGAATTCCTGGGCCCACGCCATGGTTTTGGCACCCGGCCCCGGATCGAAGGCGCGCAGGTTGTGGGTCAAGAAGCCGCTGCCGACAATCAACACCCCTTCGTCGCGCAATGGGGCCAGCTTGCGGCCCAGCGCCAGCAAGTCCGCCGGCTCCAAGGTCGGAATCGACAACTGCAGCACCGGCACATCGGCCTGCGGGTACATCCCCAACAACGGCACGTAGGCGCCGTGGTCCAGGCCGCGATTCGGCATCGCCGCGATCGGGCCGCCGCCCGTCAGCAATGCCTGCAGCCGCAGTGCCAACTGCGGGGCCCCAGGCGCGGGGTAGGTGATCTCGTAGTATTTTTTGGGAAACCCGTAGAAGTCGTAGACCAACGGTACCGTGCGGGTGGCGCCAATCGCGATGGGAGACTGTTCCCAGTGTGCCGAAACCATGAGAATAGCTGTGGGTTTGGGCAGCACCGCCGCCCACTTTGCCCACAGCCCCATCCACTCGGGGTCGTCGCTAACCATCGGCGCGCCGTGGGCCACAAAAATCGAGGGCATGCGGCGCGCGCCCGCGCCAGGCTGGTTGGGATCGGGCACGGCTGGCCTCGGTTCTGCGGTCTGATCGACCTTGCGCTCGCACGCCCACGCGGCCGCGACGGCACCGGTCGCGATCGCCAGCAGGTGGCGGCGGTCCATGGGTTTCACGGCGGCGTCACATCCTTGGGCAACACCAGGATGCCGTCTTTGCCTTTGTCTTGCACCGCGAAATAGCCGAGGTTGGCGAGCTTGCCGTCTTTGCCGGCGCCCCAAACGGCGTAGTCCGACGGCGCTTCGCCGGTGTCGGCGTTGAAGTCGAGCGGCCCCGAGGTGCCTTCGATGTTGATGCCGGTGCCCTTGGCCAGGGCGCTGGTCATTTTCGCGATGTCGTTGGGTTTGAGTTCATAGCTCTGCCCGGCCGAGAGCTTGCGCAGCCCTTCGGCGATGGCCGCGCCGGTGACCTGGGCTGGGCCGCCGGCGCGCAGGGCGTACGCGTAGGCCAGCGCGAGGCAGTACGTCGCGTCGTAGGCGTGCTGGGTAAAGCCAGACTGCGCTGGATCAACCTGATCGAACTTGGCTTTGAAACGCGCGCTGAACAGCTTGTAGGCCTCCGTCGGCGCCTGGCCGGGCCGCGTGCACTGCAGCGACCCGAGCGACGCTCCAGCCTGCACCGGCTTTTGTAAGACGTCGCCCTCGCACGCGCCGTCGGCCGAAAACAGCGGCAGACTGGCCAGACTGGGCTGGCTGGCCCGCGCATTGGCGACCTGCACCAGCTGGTCGCTCGAGCCGATCACCACCAAGGCCTTGCTGCCGTCGCCCGCCGCCGCGCCGACCGCCGCCGCGATGCCCTTGCCATCGCTGCCAAAGGTGTGCGGGACCATCCGGTCCTTGAGCACCTTGCCGAGCGCGTTGACCAGGCCTTCGCCATACGGGCTCTGCACCGCCAGCACGCTCAGCTTGTCGGCGGGCTGTAGGCCCTTGGTCGCCACGTGGGCCAGCACCGCGCCCTGGTACACGTCGCTCGGCGCTACCCGCCACACCAGGCCCTTGTCGTTGAGGCTGGTCAGGTCTTCCGAGGTGGCCGAGATCGCCATCAGCAGCACGCCTTTAGGCACCGCCACGGCCTGCGCGGTCTGGGTGTCGCTGCTGGCGTCGGTCAGGATCGCTTGCACGCCGCGCTTTTCGACCAGCCAGCGCACCAGATCGCGGGTGATCTGACCGCCGCCGGTGGACCAATGGCTTTTGGTGTCGCACACGGTCAGGCGAATGCGCTTGCCGGCAATGTCGCGGTTGTCGTTGAGCTCGGCGACGGCCAGCCGCATCCCGCGGCTCTCGAAAACCGCGTCGGTGTCCGGCCCGCCCGGTGGGTTCAGGCCGAGCACCGCGCCAATCTCGATGACCGGCAGCCCCTCCACGCCCTCGATGTACACCGTCTGGCCACGGTCTTCGGCGCACTCGGTGCCGGCGGGCAGGGCTGCGTCGCACGCCGTCGCCGCGACCGCGAG
>CAXRHS010000421.1:0-5249 GCA_964230235.1 Myxococcota bacterium | reverse complement strand
AGGTCGGCTCGACCGACGTGGCCCAGCAGGCCGGCCAAAAGATCGGCGGCGACAACGGCATCGGCCCGGTGCTCAAGACCGACCCGGTGCGCCTGAGCGACCACGCGCCGGTCATCGGCACCGGGGAGGTGCCGTGATGCGCAACACCCTTCGCCTGCTCGTGGTTGCCGTTGCGGCGGCGGCGCTGTGGTCGGTGCCTGTTGCCGCGGAAAGCCTGGCTCCGCGCGAGACCGCGCGCATCCTGCCGCCGGGGCAGTGGCAGATGGGTCTTTTCAACCCGCTGCGCTACGGTCTGAACTGGGTCGAAATCGAACTGCACCCCGTGGTGTTCCTGGCCGCGCCGCATGTCGACGTCAAAGTGCCGCTGACCAGTACACACCCGGACCACTGGCAGTGGACGGCGCACCTGGGCTTGGGGGTGCCGACGCTCGGCTGGCGGCTGGCCAAGCCGATGGGCCTGGCGGGCGATCTGGTGCCCTCGTGCAAGGTGGCCGAGGCCGACCCGAAGGCAGCAGGATGGTGCAAGCGGCCCGGGTGGTTGCTGGTCCCCAAACTGGGGGTGTGGGCGACCCGCGAGTATGGCCACGACATTAGGGGCGACGGCTTTTCGACGCTGACGCTGCGGGCCGAGATCGCCTCTGGTCTGGCGGTATCAGGGCAAGAGGCCGCGCCACTGGACGCCTGGGGGCCGGTCGATGTCCAGTTGGCGCCGCAGATCGGGCGCACCCGCGCACAACTGCGCGCCGGCGTAGACCATCGCGTGCTGGATGGTCTGCGGTTGCGCGGCGAGCTCGGCGGCTACTGGGTCAGCCGCCCGGCCGGCGATGACGCGGTCTCGCCGTGGACCGTCAGCGTCTACCTGGGCCTGGACGCGCGGTTGACGGCGCACACCCGGGTGACTCTTGGCGCGATGGTCTACGACTTGGACCGCCGACAGCAGGTGATCGAGAAAACCGCGGACGGCTTCGACAAGTACAGCTATGTGCGCTCGCACGAAGTGTGGCCGACGGTGGACCTCATCTGGACGTATTGACCAAGAGTGCCGGCCAGAGCCGGGCCGCGCTCACGGCTTGTAAAGGTACTTCGCCGACCGCGGCTCCAGCGTCACCGCCGGCCCCGTCACCGCTGGCCCGCCCAACGCATCCTTGAGTTCCACGCCCGCCGGCAGCCCTTGCAGCGTCGCCGGCCCGTCGCTGCGGTTGACCGCCACCCACACCGTGTCTTTGGCGTCGGTCATTGTCCACAGCCACGCATCGTCGCTGACCTGCACCGTCTGGCGCACCCCACGCCGCAGAGCCGAGTGGGCCTTGCGGGCCTGGCCGAGCTTCTGGTGGGCCGTCAGCAGCCAGGTCTGGTTGTCGCCCAGCCCCGACCACGGCATCGACCGCCGGTTGTCGGGATCGCCCGCGCCCGCCAGCCCAATCTCGTCGCCGTAGTAGACAAGGGGCACCCCCGGCAGCCCGTATAGGACCGCCATCGCCACCGCGATCCGCTCGTAGGCGCTCTTTTCGACCACCGCGGCCGGCGGATTGCTGTACGCCTGGGCCTGGCCGGGATCCCAGACATTGCCGAAAAGCGGCTTGTCTTGCGCGTAGTGGATGATGCGCGGCAGGTCGTGGTTGCCGGCAAAGGTGCTCATCAGCGCGTCGGGACCGTAGTAGTTTTCGTTGGTTTTGACGAACTTCTCCAGATCGCCCATCTTGCCCTGGCGCAGCAGCACCACGTTGTCGAGAACCGCCCGCAGCGGAAAGTCAAACTGGCCGTCGAGCTTGCTGCACGGGTCGACGAACGACTTGATGGCGCCCATGTCGCCGGTGTAGGTCTCGCCAACCAGCCAGATGTGCTGGCCGCGCTTGGGCTCGAGGTCCTCGTTCAGGCGCTTGCGCAGGTCGGTCAGCCAGATGTCTTCGACGTGCTTGATGGCGTCCAGGCGCAGGCCGTCGGCGCCCGATTGCTCCATCCACCACAGCACGTTGTCGATCGAGGCCTTGCGCGCACTGGCATTGTCAAAGTCAAAGTCTGGCAAGTAGTCGCGGAACCAGCACCACACGCCGGCCGGGCTGTCCCACGGGCAGCTATTGGATCCGCAGGTGCAGGTCTTGCCATCGATTTTGAGCGGGTGGAACCAATCGGCATGCTGCGCGAACACCGGCGACGTCGTGTGCACGTGGTTCATCGCGTAGTCCAAGATGACCTGGATGCCTTTGCCATGCGCCGCGTCGACCAGCGCTTTCAGTTCGGCCAGGCTGCCAAAGCGCGCATTGGGTTTGTCGATGTCGCGCGGCCAGTAGCCGTGAAAAGCGGTCACCTTTTTGCCGCCGTCGCCCCACTGCAAGTCGTCGGTGTTGTCGAGTGGCACCGTGAGCCACAAGATGTTGACGCCAAGGGCCGTGAAGTACCCATCGTCAACCTTTTGTTTGACGCCCGCCCAGTCGCCGCCGTGCCAGTTGGCGATCTCGGGCACTTCGGCGCTGGCGTTCTTCTTGTCGTTGGCCGGGTTGCCGTTTTTGAAGCGGTCGACGAACACGAAGTACAGCACCCCATCGCGCCAGTCGAATGCGCCGGGTTTGAGTGGGGCCCCGCACAGCGTTTGAGGGATCGGGCAGATGCCGTCGGTCGGGCAGCTCAGGGGTTCGATGACGCTGTTCTTGCCGCCAAAGCCGTCGTCTGCGGACTTCGGGTTGGCGGCGTCGGCTTTCCACTGTTCCTTGCCGTCCGGCCCAACAACCCGAAACTTATACTGAAAGCTGGTGTTTTGCGGCAGCTTGATCGCGCCCGACCAGGTGGTGCCACTGGCCTGCAGCGCGGTGCCGGATTTCCAGCCGTTCCACGACCCGCGCGCCTCGACGGTGTTTTCGTTGCCGGTGCCGGCATAGGTGAAAAGGTGTGCGCAGAGCTTGCTGTTGTCGTCGCAAGCGGCCGGGCCGGCGTCGGTTGGCGCCGCGTCGGCAAGCTCGGCGTCGGTGGCTGCATCGGGGCCAGGCGCGTCTGGCAAGGGTTCGGCGTCGGCGTCTGGCGCGGCTGTGTCGGGGGGCGCCGCCGAACGCGGTGTCGCCGTCGGCGGTTGCGTCCTGCAGACTGCCGCCCGATTGCGCGGGCGCACGGCATGCTGCGACCGTCGCCAGCGCCAGCCAGGTTGTGCGCCAGATTGTCGAACGACGGACCATTGCGCCTCCGGGCCGTAGGGTATGCGCGCGGCCGGTGGCGGGCAAGGGTGGCGCACCGCAAGGTCGCGCCGAAGCTGGCTGGCGATGCAGTCGTGCGCAGTTGGCAACGCCCCGCCATCGTGGCACGCTTGGCCCCGACCCCAGTGCGGGGTCGGACCCCAATGATGGCGCATCCCAACGGCCACGGCCGGTACGACGGCGACGAAGACGCGACCCAGATGCACGACGCCGCGCGCGACGACGACGGCGGCGATGTGCCGCCCGACTTGCCAGACGGACCGCCGGATCTGCCCGGTGGCCCGCCGCCGATGCCGTTGCACCGCGCTGCCGCCGCTTCGCGGCCGACCACGCTCGGCGCCCACGCCGCGCTGGCGCCGCGGCCGAGCACGGAGACCCAATTTCAGCCCGCAGCCGACGACAGCGACCACGACGACCTGCCCGGGCTGCCGCGTGCCGAGATTGCCCGATCGCCGGCGCCAACCCGCCAGCGGCCGACGCTGCTGCCAGCCTCGTTCGATCAGCCGCCCAAGCTGCCCGGCGCGCCCAGGACTGCCGAGCCAGGGCTACTGCGCCCGGTTCGACCGGCGGGCGAGCAGGGCAGGCCCTCCGTGCACGTCCAAAAAGAGTCGTCCGACGTCATCCAGACCTACGACACCCAGAACCAGGGCGAGGTCAAGCGCAGTACGCTGCACGCGATGGCGCCGCCGCGCACGCATGCGCCCGGGGCGGGCTTGCAGGCGGTCCAGCCGGTGCCGCCGCAGCCGGCGCCGCGCGCGCCGATTCGCAAGGTGCCGACCGCGCCGCCGAATCAGCCGGCCAATCCGCGCCCTGCACAGCAGGTGGGGATGGCCGCATCGCAAGGCCCGCTGCCGCTCAACGCCGACCTGATGGTGGGGCTGATTGCCGCCCATCGCGGGCGCATGACTACGCTCGACCTGTTTGCGCGCGGCTTGGAGATTTGCGCCGGCGTGCTCGGCACGCTGTCAATTGGCTTTATGATTGCCACGCTGGTGGCCCTGCTGGTCGGTCGCGGCTACACGCTGCTCGGGGCGGCTACGGCGCTGGTGGTCGAGGCCGCTGGCGTGTCATTGGCCGTGGCGATGCTCGCGCAGGCGGCGGCGCTGCGCCATCAAGCGAGTTCGGCAGCGCACACCGCGGCGCTTCTGGAAGCGCTGTCGGGTGGTGGGCGCTGAAGCGGGCCGGCTAGGGCCCGTAAAAAACCTACTCAATTTTCTACGCTGGCCCATTGCTGGCTTGGTTGGTCGCAAGCGCGCGACTTTGCAAGTCGACTTGTTTTTTACACGGGCCCTAGGCCGCCAGCCGCGCCAGCAGCTTGCCGTGCAACCCCTGGAAATCGCGGCCGCTCATCGCCAGCACCACATCCCCTGCCCGAGCCTGGCTGGCCAGTAGCTCCACAATGTCATCAACTTGCGGAACCTAGTGGGCGGCGACGCCGCGCGCGGCGCTGGACCGGCGCCCCTGACCGGCGTCCATCACTTCGTCAGCGCGCAACTTGTCGGTTTCTTTGTGCAGCGGCGCGCACAGCACCACCTCGTCGGCGCCGGTAAAGGCGTCCGGGTACACGTCTTCAAAGACCTTGCGGCGCGAAGTGTTGGACTCCGCTTCGAAAAGCGCCCACAGCTTGCTGCCGGGGTAGCGGCCGCGAATTGCCGCCACCGTCTCTTTGACCGCAGTCGGGTGGTGCGCGTAGTCGTCGATGACCGCGACGCCGCGCGCGATGCCGCGCAACTCCTGGCGTTTCTTGACCCCTTCGAACTGCGCGAGTGCCGCTTGCAGCGCGGCCGGCGTCGCGCCAAGGTCCAAGGCCAGGGTCAAGGCTGCCGCGGCATTGAGCGCATTGTGGCGCCCGGCCATCGGCGAGTCGAACCGGCCGATCAGCGCGCCCGGGCCAAACGCCGGCAGCGGATCGCGCCCGCCGATCGGTTGCGCGCTGCCGCGCCGCAGGGCGAACTGCACCCCGCGCTCGGACACGGTCACCTCGTCGACCACCACGTCCAGCGGTGCCGACCCGCCGGCAAAGCCATAGCGCACCACCCGGCCGGGACACCGGTCGAGCACCGC
>CAXRHS010000420.1:0-3041 GCA_964230235.1 Myxococcota bacterium | reverse complement strand
ACCCAAACCGGTGCGAGCGTTGAACCCAACGCCAACTTCGGGTTTTGGGTACTGGTGCGCGCAATTCCGGCTGCCGCTAGCGTGCCGCAGGCTTAGCCAGGTGCGGCTTGCCCGCCGGCCTGGGTTCCGGCGGCACGCGATCGGTAAAGAGCAGTTCGCGGCTTTGCTCCAGCGTCTTGTCGCCACACCTCATGATCGCAAACACTTTCCAAACCTTGCGCTGCAGATAGCCCAGGTAGCTCGGCGCGGTCTGGACGTGGTAGCAGTAGTCGCCGTTTTTCTTGAAGCCGGACAGCGTCCGCCAAACCAGCGCGCCGTCGCCGAACGGCAATGCCGCGATGTTCTTTCGGAACTGGGCGGAGTACGGCCAGTATTCCTCTGCATTCGACAAGTACAGGCCTTTGATCTGGACGCCCAGCGTGCGCGCTGCCGCTGCAATGCCCTGCAGTCCCTTGGCTTCCAACAGGTTGGCCGACATCGGCCGGATGCGCTCGGCGCGCAACAGGGCTTGGATGTGCGCATACGCCGCCGGGTCGTCCACAAAGGCCGGCTGACCGGCCTTCTTGAGCATCGCGCGCAGCCTGGTCAGCCGCACCCACACGGCGCCTCGGCTCTGGCGATAGGCCGCGATCGCGCCTTTCCGCTGCGCTTCTGGGACCTTGTCGCGCAGCAGCGCCACGCTGTCGGCGGCGCCTTTCGGGCTCCAGCGCTGCAAGAACGCCGCGCCGTCGGGCGATTCTAAGAAGAACACCCGGTAGGCGGCGTGCAGCGCCACCACCAGCGGGTCGTAGTCAATCAGCCAGGCCGTCTGGGCGCGCATCCAGCCGACAAACAGGTAGCCCTGGTCGCTGCCAACGCCCAGGTACGCGCCGCCAAGGTCCTTGATCTTGGGCGCAAACAGGTCCAAGCGATACTCGTCTCCAGCGACGTAGTGGCGGCCTTTGAAGGCGTCGTTGATGCCAAAAAGCTCTTGGGGCGAGGCGTCTTGTTCGGACTCCCAGAAGGTCTTGCGCTCACTGGCCGACCACGCCGCTACATCGGCGGCCGCAGCAGCGGAGCACAAGCACAAGGCGATCGCGCCAAACGCGAGCCAGCAATACGGAAAGGGGGTGCGCATGGGCGCGCATTGTCGCCAGGGTCTGCGCGGCGTCAAGGGCTGCGCGCCGAAAAGACGGCGCAAAACCGTGACACCGACCCTGGTTCGGCGTATTTTTCCGCCCGGCCCGCCGGCCGCTTCCATCGACCTTGACCATCCCAGCTGCCCAGCGGCGCCCAGTTGAACTCGGTATGTGCGCGGCTTTCGCAATGACGATCGCCGCGGTTGCGCATCGTGTTTTTGTCGCCTCAGCAGTCCGCGACGAAATGCCAGATGGCGCAACGGCGCTGCACGCTGCGCATGTGGCCGCACAACCTGCATGGACGGAAGTCGTAGTGGCGGTGGCAGTCGGCGCAGCCGCGCTGGCTGTCGCGCGCCTGGTCGAGCGACGACCGCCATGGGTCCGCTGGTGCGCAGGCGGTTTTGGCCTGTTCTGGTTGCTGGTGCTGGCGCTTTTTGGCGTCGCCCACCTCGAATTGGCCCTGTCGACGCACTTTGGGCTGTCGTGGCCGTTCCTGCGCGACGGCTTCCAGAGCGGCGAGGGCACCGATGCCATCGCCCACGCCCGGCCCGACGAGGTGGTGCGCGGCATGCTGGCGCCGCTGGCGTTCGCTGTGTGCTGGTGGCTGCACCGGTTTCGGAGCGGTCAGCGGGCTGGGTGGGTGGCCACCGCAGCCCTGACCGCCGCGCTGCTGCTGGGTAGCGCCCTTGCCCACCTGCGCAAGGCGCCCGCGTTGCCCGATGCGATCCCAGCCTGCGCCAATGTTGCGCCGCTCTACTACTTTGCCGGCACCCTTTTGGACGGCGTTGGGCCAACCCGCACGGCCGATGCCGCACCGCGCGGCCCGACGCCGAGCGCCAAGCTGGCCAAAGCCCACCCGCGCGACGCCGTCCAGGCCGACGGTGGCGCGCCCGAGGAAAGCCCCGATGACGAACCGGCGCCTTTGCCCGCGGCAGCCAGTGCGGTAGCCGAGTCTGGCATGCGCCTGCGCGACCCGGCGTTTGTGCGCACAGGCGCCGACCTGCGCAAGACGCTGCCAGATGCGCAAGGCAAGCGTTGGAATGTGGTGTGGCTGGTCCTGGAGAGCACGGGCTTGCGCTATGCGCTCGGCAAGGTCACCCCGCCGGACAAGCCGCCGATGCCGTACCTGAACCAGTTGGCGAGCGAAGGCTGGTTGCTGCAAAGGCACCACTCGACCAGCAATTCCAGCGCAATCTCCATGGTATCCATGCTGTCGGGCCTTTACCCCAGCCCGACCCACTACGCGTTTGCCACCCGCCGCGACATCGCGTTTCCGTCGGTGGCCACGCTTTTGCCGGGCCTGACGCGCGCGATCCTGGTGACTCCCGGCAAGCTGAACTACTACTTTCCACACGGGTTCTTGAAGAACTCGGGGTTTGCGGACATCGAAGGCTATGACGACGTGCCGGTCAAGAAAGACGCGGCGGTCCAGGGGACCGGCCGAGACGAGATCGCCACCGTCGATCACTTTCTGCGCAAGGTGGACAAGCTGCAGCCGCCCTTTTTGGCGGTCTACTACAGCTTTATCGCCCACTGGGACTACGCCAACTATGGCCCACAGTGGCGGCGCTACCCATCGTCGCGCACGCTCGACCGCTACTTGAACAACCTGTGGCTGCTCGACAACCTGATTGCCAAGATCGTTGCGCACCTCAAGCAGACCGGCCGGGGCGACGACACGGTGGTGGTCATTTGCGGCGACCATGGCGAAGCGTTTGGCCAGCACGAGGGCAACTGGTCGCATCCGTTCGCTATCTACGAGGAGAACTTGGAGACCCCGGCCGTGCTGTGGCAACCCAAGCTCTTCAAGCCGCGGGTCGAAGACCGCCTGACTGGCCACATTGACCTGCTTCCGACTTTGCGCGACGCGGTCGGGGCGGTGTGGGACCGGGCGCTGCTGCAAGGCGAGTCGCTGTTTCAGGC
>CAXRHS010000419.1:0-5677 GCA_964230235.1 Myxococcota bacterium | reverse complement strand
GGCGACCTTGTCGATGGTCTTGCCGTTGCTGGTCAACCAGATGTCGTCCGAGTTGTTGCCCAAGCTGACCTGGGCCGCGACCGGCGTCGTCGCCCACGACAGCGCCACCGCGACCCCGCCATTGACAGTCACATCCGTACTGGCGCCGATGACCACAAACTGGCCGGCGCCCAGCGTGACACTGCCCGTGATCACGTACTGCTGGGTCAGGCCCGAGCGCACCACGACCCCTGCCAGGGCAATCGACTGGGCCGTGGTGTTGCGGATCTCGACCCACTCGCCAACCTCGTCGGCTACTTTGGCCGGGTTGGCCATGATCTCGGTGACGACCAGGTCGCCCTCGGCAAGGTTCGGACCCTTGGGCTGGCCGCAAACGGGCGTCGCGCCGGCCGGCTGGTCGACACAGCCAAAGACAGCCGGGTCGCCGCAGCCGCCGTTGTTGCTGGCACACTCGTTGACGTCGCTGCACACCTTGCCGTCGCCAGCAAAGCCCTTGTTGCAGGTGCACGCAAAGGCGCCCGGGCTGTTGGCGCAGGCAGCGTTCTTGTCGCACGGCGGTGGGCTGACCTTGCACTCGTCGATGTCGGCGCACACCTTGCCGTCGCCGGAAAACCCCTTGTTGCACGCGCACGCAAAGGAGCCAGGGGTGTTGCTGCAAAGGGCGTTTTTGTCGCACGGCGCGGGGCTGGCCTTGCACTCGTCGGTGTCGACGCAGGTCTTGCCGTCGCCGGTCCAGCCAGGTTTGCACGTGCACGCGGGCTTGCCGTCGACGTTGCTGCAGACGGCCTCCACGGCACAGGGGCTTGGGGTGGCCCCGCACGGATCGCTGTCTTGCAAGACGGCACCGGCGCCGGCTGTCGCACAAGGCGTGGTGGCGACGCCATCGCTGACCGTGCAAGCGACCTGAACGACCGCGCCATTCTTGGGTAGGCCGGCCGGCCAGGTCGCGCTGGCCAGGTCCAGGGTCGGCGCGGTTTGACCGACGAGCGGCTGACCGTCCACGGTCCAGGCGTAGCTGTAGGACAACTCGTCTTGGTCGGCATCGGCAGCCGGCGTCACCAGTTTGCTGGCGATTTTGTCCTTGAAACCGGCCTTGGCCACGCCGACCGTGACGGTGGCTTTGGTTGGCGCGGCGTTGACGATCTTGACCTCGGCCTTGGCGGGTTCGCTGGCATTGCCCTCGCTGTCCGTGGCGACGCGGGTCGCCGTGACCGTTGCGCCCTTCTTGGCTTTGCCTTTGGCAAGGGTATCGCCAGTTACGCCAGCGTCGGCACCGTTGATCTGCCAGGTGGTCTTGAGCGTCAGCTTGTCGCCTTCTGGATCCACCGCCGGCTGGATTTCGACCACCACAATGTCGTCGGCGACTGTCGGTGCCTTGGGTTGCAGTTCCAGGACCGGCGCGCTCGGCTTTCCATTGACCAGGAAGGCCAATTCCGCCTTGGCAACCCCGCCCAGACCATCGTCGAGGGCCGCCGTGAGCGAATGGGCCCCGGGCAACTCGGCGACGACCGCCAGTTGCACTGAAAACGCCACCGGGTCGCCGCCGCCAAAGGCCAGACCCAGGCCAGCGCACAGGCCTTCTTTGCCATCGATGCTGCATGACAGGCTGGCTTTGGTCACCGCGGCCGGATCGACCGTGCCGGCAAGGCCAATGTCCACCGTCGCACCAACGGCGAACTTGGCACCGGCCTTGGGCGAAGTGAACGACAGGGTCGGCGCGGCAAACGGCTTGGTCGTCTCTGCCGCCCCCTCGGCGCTGTCGCCTCCATCCTGCGCGGTCGTTTCTGCGGATACGGCATCGCTGGTTTGTTGTGCCCCGCCCTCGGCCAGCTGGCTGCCGTCTTGGCCAGCGGTCTCGCCAGCCGCTGCGGTATCGGTGGAACGCGCGCTGTCGCCGTTGCCGACGCTGCCGTCTTGGGATGCCCCGCCTCCGCCGCCACCTGTGTTGGGCGCCGAGCCGGAGCCGCCTACGCACGCGGCGCAAAGCGCGGCCGCAGCGATCCAAATCACTGTTTTTATTCCAATCCTTGCGGAATTCACGAAGGCACGTCGGTCAGCGCAGCCACAGCACCTGCCAGTTGTGGTAGTTGCCGCTGCCGCCCCAGCCTTCCAAGTAGCCGCTGTTGTTGTAGTCCTTCTTGGGCACGATCTGCATCCACCAGCAACCGTCGCCGTCGGTGGTGTCTGGGTCGCAGGTGTAGCTGAACCCCGTGTACTTGTTGTGCAAGCCGTTGAAGCCGCCGCAGGTGGAACTCAAGGTGCCGGCGATCAGCTTGAAGTCCGCGCCGTTGGTGGCGGCGGTGAAGGGGTCGTGGTCCTGGGTCCAGATGGTGAAGTGATCGATTGCCGGGTGGGTCCAATCGCCGGTCTGACCGACCTGCAAGCGGATGGTGTAGGTCTTGTCTTTCTTGAAGAAATCGCGGTGGTTGAGGATCGAGTAGTTCGGATCCATCGGCGCCGACTGGTTGTGCGAGTTCCAGTTGGTGTCGCCAAAAAAGAACTTCCACTTGGCCGACATGACGCGCGTCCAACCGCCGCCGTCTTTGGTCATGTCGCAGTAGGCCTGAAAGGCGTCGGCATTGCTGCCGCCATTGGGGTCGATCCAGTACAGGCCGTCGGTCTTGGCGCCGGCTTTGGTCTGCACGTCGAGGCAGGACTGGCCGGGCGCTTTCTGGTCGCTGCCCACGGCAATGGCGTAGGCGAACGCGGCGAATTGCTTGCCGTTGCAGACCATCAGCGACGACATCGCGGTGTTGTAATAGACCACGCCGACCGTCTTGCCGTCGCACACAATCGGGTCCTTGTCCACGTTTTGCAGGCGCAGCAGCTTGGCTTCGTTGGCGTTGAAGTTGAGCGCTCCGCCCAGGCTGCCGCCGGCAGCAAGCTCTTGCGGTTGTGTCCACTTGTTGGCCCCAGCCAGCGCACCGTAGCCGCTGAGATCCGGGCCGCCCTGCAGGTCTGCGTACTTGCCGCTGGTCGCCACTTTGGCCAGCTTGCCTGCCGTCACCAGGTCCTCCGCCACTTTGTCATGCAGGTGCTTCGCCGTCACGCAACCGGTGCACTGCAGGCCTTTTGCGCTCTGCGCTTCGTCGGCAAAGGCCGCAATTTCCGCGTTCTTGGCGGTGTCAGCCAGCTTGGCGGTGTTGGCGCCGATGGCAAACGTCGCCGCGCCACCTGGACTTTCCGCCGCGGCCCACGCAAAGTTGACGTGGCTGGCATCGACCGCGCCCTTGGCGATTTTCTCCCCGGTAATCGCTGCTTTGGCGATGTCGTCGCTGCCGACACAGCCCGTGCATTGCAGATCCGCGGCCTGCGCCGACACCATCGCGTGAACGGCCGACGGCACCCGCAGCAGAGGCTGCCGCGGCAGTTCAGGATCGGCTCCGACCGTGACGCCGATCCAGGTCGGTTTTCCGTTGGCAAACACCGCGCTGTCGAGCTTGCTGAGCGCGCCACCCAACGTCACGGCGAACACGCCGCCCTGCACGGGCACCGACAGGAAGGCCTCGTTCCAGAGCGGCGCTCCGCCGGTCGGCGCGTCGTACAGCGCCACGCCCAGGGCATAGCCGCCATCCGCGACGGGGCTGCCGCCGGCCGAAGTCAGCCGTCCTTGGGCCGCGAGCTGCAGCGGGTCGGCGAAAGCCGTCGAGGCAGCCAGGAGGCAGAGTACGGCGACGATAGGGGAGATGGTGCGCAACATGAGGCCTCCTGGGCGTCGAGGCGCACAGTTTGCCACAAATCAGCGGCCGGCGGCAGGGCGGGCAAGAACACCGCGCAAAGCACACCATCGACGTCAAACCGCCGCGAGCGTACCCTGTTGCCATGCCTTCCGCTTCGTCAGGCACGCCGAACGCCACCGCCGAGTTGGCTCCGTTGGAGCTGACACCGATCCAGCTGCGGGCGTTTCTGGCCAAATGCGCGGCGTGGCCCGTGACGGCCGTCGCGGGCAGTGCGCAGCAACGCCGCTTGACGATTGAGGTTGCCGGCACGCTGCCCTTTCGGGCAACCGTAGCGCCCGACCTCAACGGCGGCGGCGATCTTGCCGTCGCCCATGGAGAACTGCCTCCGGCAACCGACGTCGCCTCAGCGCGCGGCGTGCTGGATGCGTGTCGCGATCTCGCCACTCGGTTGCGGCAAGCGGACGCGATCTGGCCGATGGAACCTGCGCCGCCCGCTCGCGAGCCGCTGAACTTGACGCAGGCCGCTGAAGTCTCGCGCGAACTGGCTGGCGACAGTGCCACGCAATGGCCCTTGCTGGCCCAGTGGGCGGCGTTGGTCACCGCGCGGACTGGCGCCGCTCCGCGGTGGTGGCGGCAGGACCAGTCCGGGACGGTCGCCTTGCTGGTTACGTTGCCGCGGCTGCCCGACGGCCTGAGGTCGGAGGCACACCTGCTGGCGCGCCTGGGCGAAGGGTTGGGCGACGGCCGGTCGCTGCCGGGTTGGGCTGCGCAATTAGGGTTTGGTGTCGATGCGGCTGGCGTCGTCGACACCGTGCCGACGCCTGCCAGTTTCGTTGCGCTGGTGCGCGCACGGCTCGGCCGGCCGCCCGCGTTTGTGCCGGTGCTGGCGCCCAACGCCTGGTTCGTGGCCTGGGAGCGGCCGTGGCTGGAGGCGATGTGTCGCGGCGAGGCGCTCATCAACCTGCCGCGTCCGGTGGTGGGTCGCGCGCTCGGGCCTTGGCTGTGGCAGCTGGGCGCACGCGCATTGCCCGGGGTGCGCGCCGCGTTGCACGCATTGGTGGTGGTGACGGGCCACGACCTCACTTTGCACTGTTTGCCGCAACACCGCATTGCAACGGAGGATCGCGAAGCCCTGTGTGGACCGATTCGCACCGCATTGGCGCGCTGCCCAGGCCCGGCGGCACCCGACGCGCTGGCGCGGTTTTTCGAGAACGACCTGACGCGCCATTGCCAGGCGATCTGGCGGCAGTGTCAGACGCCGGGCGATTTCGATGTGCTGTGGCGGGAGCGTTGGCCCGATGTCGTCGCCGCGCGCGACCGGCGCCTTGGGATGGCCGCGCGGTTGGGCCGCATGGGCGGTTGGTTGCCCATGCAGCAGTGGCTGCCCGGCGCCGGCCGATAGAGACACGTGCAAGAAGACGTCGCCGCCAAGGGCGCGGAGCGGAGCGGCGAGCCGACTCACAAAGTTGCGAGCTTGCGACCTGCCCAACTGGCAACCGGAACGATTTCCAGAAGCCCTTGTTCTGGGACAGTTTCTAGGCGGCGAATCGGTCGCGAAACGGCCCGAGGTAGTGACGGTCTGGCGACCAATCCGCAATGGCAAAGACCACTTGAGCAAACGCGCCGCTGAACTCGCCTTCCAGCGCGGCGCGAAAATCCTCGGCCGCGCGGAACGGGTCATTGCGAAAGGCGCCGCAGCCCCAGGCGCCGAGCACCAGCGCCGGATGTCCGTAGGCGTGGGCGATGGCCAGTACCCGCCGAATGCGCTCGCCAAGCAACTCCGCGGCCTCTGCCCTCGGGATTTCCGGGATGATCGGCGCCGCGCAGCTGACAACGGTCAGTGGCCAGGGTTGCGCCAACAGCGCGCCGTCATCGCTGCGAAAGAACGGCACATCTGGCGAGTAGATCGCCCACGCCGACGAATCGCGCCGCGGACGCGCGCGGTGCGCCGCATACATCGGGTCGCCTTCCAGCGTCGCGTACAAGGCCGAAGACCG
>CAXRHS010000418.1:0-4108 GCA_964230235.1 Myxococcota bacterium | reverse complement strand
GGCGCTCAGCACGGGCTTCACCAATCTTTGCTTTCGGTGCCTCCGGCCCGTGGACGGCGCCGAGTGGATCGAAAGCGGCTTGGGCGTCGGGGACCCGGGGTTCCAAATGGCTTGCGACGGCGTCCAGAAAGCCATCGAGGCCGCTTCGGGCGACGGCAGACAGCGTTCGCACCGGTGTTTGCAACTTCTGGGCCAGTGCGGCGGCTGCGGCGTCCGCTTGATCGCCCAGCAAGTCAGCCTTGGACAAACACACGACGGCAGGGCGCTCCAACAAGCTGCGGTCAAAGGCGTCTAGTTCAGCTTTGAGGACATCAAGGGCTGCCGCAGGTTCCAGTTCGTCGCCGGGAGCCAGCAAGAATGCCAGCACGCGGCAGCGCTCGACGTGGCGCAGGAACCGCAAGCCCAGGCCCGCGCCGCCGGCAGCGCCGGCCACCAGGCCCGGAATGTCGGCGACCGTAAACACGCGGCTGCGGTGGCGCACGACGCCCAGGTTGGGCACCAAGGTGGTGAACGGGTAATCGGCGACCTCGGCCCGGCTGGCGGAAATCGCGCGGATCAGGCTGGACTTGCCGGCATTGGGCAGGCCCACCAGGGCCACATCCGCCAGCAACTTCAGTTCGAGGCGCAGGGTGCGGGTCTGGCCAGGTTGACCCTGGTTGGCGCGCTCGGGTGCCTGCCGGGTCGCGGTCGCGAAATGGACGTTGCCCCAGCCGCCGTTTCCGCCGCGCAAAAGCGTCACCTGCGTGCCAGTGGCGGTGAGATCGGCCAGCAAGTGACCACTGTCGGCATCCCAGACCTGCGTGCCCGGCGGCACGGACAGCTGCAAGTCGTTGCCATCGCGCCCGGTCTTCCTCTGGCCCTGCCCCCCTGCGCCATCGCCGGCGCGGTAGTGGCGTTCAAAATGATAGTCGAGCAGCGTGCGCGAGCGGTCCTCTGCCACCAGCACGACGTCCCCGCCGCGACCGCCATCGCCGCCATCGGGGCCACCGCGCGGCACGTGTTTTTCGCGTCGAAAGTGGCGGCTGCCCGGGCCGCCTGCGCCACTGCTGACCACGATGACGGCTTCGTCGATGAACTGCATTGCGCGCGCGCCTCGCCTTTCCGGCGCTCGCCGGCCTGCGGGTTGTACACCGAGCTGGCTCAACGCGCAACTACTTGCAACGACAGGAGATTGGCGCGCAGTTTACAGATAATTCTTGGCACACGAGCACTTGCAGCGCGCGACCCAATTTGGCGATCCGCGGTGATCAGCACGGCGTGGCCGGGCGCTCGTACGGCGTTGTTCGAGGCAACGCACTGTTCTGACGCGGTTTTGGCTGCTACGGCGCAATCGGCCAGACGTCATCAAGGGCCGAAACGGCCATCAGGGGCGAAACGCGATCGGTGGATTCACTACCGGTAGTGTCAGCCAAAAAATTTGACGCTACCCCTAGCGGTGCCAACCTCGCAGATGGGCCGGCGCGATTGACCGCAAGGGCCGACCGGGCTATCGTAGGAGGTGCGAATTGGCACAACGGCCAACGCGACGTCGGACGGCATCGGGCTTGCGGAATCGCTTCGCAGGTCGTGGTGTAGCCACCGAGTCGGATGCGGCTGCGTCACGATTTGCACCCCAGTTGAGTTGGCTTTCGCCCTCTTTCGACCGCCAGCCCGCGGGCAACCCGGCGGTCGATAGCGGGGAAGCTTTGCCTCGCGCCGCCCGCGAAACTTCGCGTTGTAGCGGCCGCGCGAGGATGCGACCTGAACCGCAAGCCGTGCCGGCACACGCGATGTCGCGCCGACGCTGCCTTGCTCCACCGACTGCCGCCCCAACCGGGCGACCACAACCAACCCGCGCAGCCGCATCGCCACGATCGCTTTCTGCGCTACGGAGCTCAAACATGGACGCCACCGCAACCCGCGACACTGGTGCTAGCTTTGGCAATGAAGGCAGCGTTACGACCGCTGCGGTTTCGACGCAGGCCAGCCTTTTTGACACCATGGGGACGCCCAGCCACGCGGCGCTGCCGGTCGGGGCCACCGTACCCGCGATCGACGCCGCCGCGCCGCGCATGGACACCGAGAGCGTGACCGTGTCGCATACCACTGCTGGAACGCCGCTTCCGCCCACCCAAAAAGCCGACCGCGGCGCCGGGTTGCGCTGCCCGCGCCTGTTCACCCGGCCCGGCGTTCACCCGTTTGAAGAAGTGGCGTGGGAGCGCCGCACCGCCAGCATCACCAATACCCGCGGTGAGGTGATCTTTGAGCAAAAGGGCGTCGAGTTTCCGGCGTTCTGGTCACAGACGGCGACCGCTGTGGTGGTGTCGAAGTACTTTCGCGGCACCCTGGGTACCGCCGAGCGCGAGTCGAGCGTGCGCCAGCTGATTGGCCGGGTCGCGGGGACCATCAGCGCGTGGGCCAAGGCCGGCCGGTATTTCGCGAGCGATGAAGACCTGCACGTTTTTGAGAATGAGCTGACCTGGCTGCTGCTGCACCAGCGGATGAGCTTCAATTCGCCGGTGTGGTTCAACGTCGGCGTCGAAAAAGACCCGCAGTGTTCGGCGTGCTTTATCAACAGCGTCGACGACACCATGGAGTCGATTCTGGGCCTGGCCAAGACCGAGGGCATGCTGTTCAAGTACGGCTCGGGCACCGGCAGCAACTTGAGCCCGATCCGCAGTTCCAAAGAGATCCTGGCAGGCGGCGGCGAGGCCTCGGGGCCGGTCAGCTTCATGAAGGGTTTTGACGCGTTTGCTGGCGTCATCAAAAGCGGCGGCAAGACCCGCCGCGCGGCCAAGATGGTGATCCTCAACGCGGATCACCCCGACATCTTGGAGTTCGTGCGCTGCAAAGAGCGCGAAGAGAAGAAGGCGTGGGCGCTCATCGATGCCGGCTACGACGGCCGCATCGACGGCGAGGCGTACACCAGCGTGTTCTTCCAGAACAGCAACAATTCCGTGCGTGTCGACGACGCCTTCATGCGCGCCGTGGCCGCGGACGAGCCGTGGCAGACCAAGGCGATCACCAACGGCCGGGTTGTCGAGACCCTGCGGGCGCGCGAAGTCATGGGCGCGATCGCCGATGCGACCTGGTGGTGCGGCGACCCCGGCCTGCAGTTCGACACCACCATCAACGACTGGCACACCTGCCCGAACACCGCCCGCATCAACGCGAGCAATCCGTGCAGCGAATACATGTTCCTGGACGACTCGGCGTGCAACCTCGCATCGCTCAACCTGATGCGCTTTGTCGGCGAGGACGGCGAATTCGACGTCGCGGCGTTTCGGCATGCGGTGGGCGTCACGATCACCGCGCAGGAAGTGCTGGTGGATTTCGCGGCGTACCCGACCGACAAGATCGCCAAGAACAGCCACGCCTACCGGCCGCTGGGCCTGGGCTACGCCAACCTCGGCGCGTTGCTGATGACCCGCGGACTCGCCTATGACAGCGACGAGGGTCGGGCCTATGCGGCGGCGGTCACCGGCATCCTGCACGGCGAAGCCAACCTGCAGTCGGCGCGCATCGCCGAGCAGATCGGCCCGTTTCCGGGCTATGCGCACAATGCCGAGCCGATGTTGCGGGTGATGCGCAAGCACCAGGCTGCGATTGACGGCATCGACGCCCGCTGGGTGCCGGCGGGCATGATGGAGGCGGTGCGCGCGATCTGGACCGACGCCGTCAGCCACGGCCAGACGCACGGCTACCGCAACGCCCAGGTCAGCGTGCTGGCGCCGACCGGCACCATCGCCTTCATGATGGACTGCGACACCACCGGCATTGAACCGGACATTGCGCTGGTCAAGTACAAGAAACTGGTCGGCGGCGGCACGCTCAAGATCGTCAACCAGGCCGTGCCTGCGGCGCTGCGGCGGCTGGGCTACAGCCAGGCCGAGATCAGCGAGATGACGAGCTACATCGATCAGCACGATACCATCGAGGGCGCGCCGGGCTTGCGCGACGAGCACTTGCCGGTGTTCGACTGCGCATTTCGGCCGGCCAACGGCGCGCGGTCGATCCACTACCGCGGCCACTTGCGGATGATGGGCGCGGTGCAGCCGTTCTTGTCGGGGGCCATCAGCAAGACCGTCAACCTGCCCAACGAGGCGACGGTCGATGACATCGCCCGCAC
>CAXRHS010000417.1:0-4939 GCA_964230235.1 Myxococcota bacterium | reverse complement strand
TCGAGCTCGGCGACGTTCGAGCCGAGCGCCGACAGCAGCGCGGTCGTCGCCGGCAGCAGGTGCAGGCGCTCCAGTTCCGCGCGCAGCGCCACGTCACTTGTGGCTTCGAACATCGCCGTCGCCAGCTGGTGCAGGCCGCGCACCGCCGATTCGCCCATGTTTTGCAGGGCCGCGCCCACGCGCTGTCCCAGTTCGCTGCCACCTTGAAAGAGCCGCACCACGCCGCGGCAGGTGTCCTCTTCGGCAAAAATCTCCTGCTGCATGAAGGTGGTGTAGGGCGCGACCAGGCCGGTGTCGGCGGTCCGCAGCAGGCTGCGCACGGTCTTGCGCTCAAGTGGCTGGGGCTGGTCCGGGTCGTCGGCGCGCGCCGCGCAGCGAAAGACCTGGTGGCCGGTGGCGGTAAACTCGACGAACTCCCCTTCCGACAGCGGCAAAAGCGTCCGGGTCAGCTTGAGCACGCTCGACAGATCGGACGACGCCACCCGAAACGCGCCGCCGGTCGAGTCCGCGCCCGCGCCAAAGTACAGGCTCGATCCCTGCTTGATGGCCCACAGGGTCCGGCTGACCGGGTCGACGACCACCGCGGCAAACGAACCGTGCAACAGCGCGCAGGCTTGCAGGACCGCCGCCCGCATCGCGCCGCGCCGCTGGTCGTGGTCTTGCTGGTCGGCCACCGATAGCGCTTGCAGCCGTTCGGCAAAGGCGTGCTCGACGGCGTGCACCACCATCTCGCCGTCGTTGTCGCTTTGCACCGCGTGGCCCTTTTCGCACAGCCACGCCTTGAGCGGATCGCAGTTGGTGACATTGCCGTTGTGGGCGCCGTACAGGTAGGTCTTGCAGCGCACCACGTGGGGCTGCGCGTTGGTCTTGTCGACCGCGCCAAAGGTCGCCCAGCGCACCTGTCCGCACAGAATCTGGCCGGGCAATTCGGTGATCCCGAGCCGCTGCACCAATGCGCTCGGCGCGCCGACGTCTTTGCGCAGGTCGACTTCCTGGCCCAGGTGCTGAATCGCGGCACCGGTCGAGTCGTAGCCGCGGTATTCCAAGGTTCGCAGCAGTTCGCCTGCAATTTGGCCCATGTCCGCGCGCGGTCGCTCATAGACCAGCCCTACCACACCACACATCGCGACCTCGCTGCCGGCGTGCACGGTCCGGCGGGCCGGCAACGGTAGGCGCGATGGGTGCGTGTGGCAAGCGGGTGGCGGGCGGTCGCCGCTGGCGTCGGCCAGCGACCTCGGCTAACCTCGCCACCCTGCACGGCGGCACCGCCGCAGACGTCGGAGGCAGCGATGGCCATTCCCACTGGACCTGCCAGCCGGCCCAAGCGCCGCAGCCACGAAGAACCGGCCGAAGCCACACAACCGGCAGCCGACAAGCCGGCGGCGACCGGCGAACGGCAGCCTGCGACGCCGGAACGCGCGCAAGTCGCGACAACTCAGGCGACCCCTGTGCTCGCGACAACGGCCTTTGGCGCCAGCTTGGAGCGCCACCGCAGCCGCGACGGCGTGCGGTCAAGCGGTCGGATCCCTTCCGAGGCGTTTCACCGCGACGCGCTGTTGTCACCTGCCGTGCTGGCATTGTCGCTGCCGGAGTTTTTCGAACTCTGCTACGGCGACGACCAGAAACTGCATGACATCAGCCTGGGCGACCTGTTTCGGATGCGCGACCAGCAGGCGTGGCCCGAGCTTTTCGCGGCCGGCGACCCGCGCGCACTGTTTACCGAAGACATGTGCCGGCGCGGCCAGTTTGCGCCGATCGCCTGGAGCGCGGACGGCCTGTCGTTCGCGACTTGCAAAGACGACGCCGCGCAAGACGAGTTGATGCGCGCGCTCGACTTGCTGGTCGGGTTGCCGGTGACCCTGTATTCCGTGCCGGCCGATGCGGTCGACGCCGGCGTCACCTGGCTGTACCGGCGCGCGCAGTGACGCCCGCGGCAAGCCCGCATTGCTCCGCCGCCGCGACGATGCGCTGACTCAACCCACGGCGCGCCATTGCCAAGCGGCCCGTTTTGCGGCTACTGTGCGCGGTCTGGCGCCGCTGGCGCGCCTATCGGCGGAGCCGTGGAAGCGATTCAGAAACTGGCGGCAACGCTCAAGGCGGCCCTGCAAGCGCAGCTTCCCGGGGCCGAGATCGAGGTAGACGACGGCGGCGACGCCGCGGCGCTGACTTTTGAGCATCCGGCGCACAAAGCCATGTGCATCGCGGTGTTGGAGCCAGACCCGCGCGCCGGCGGTGTGGCGCTGATGGCCGCGGTGGTGGTGTTCGACATCGCTGAAATTGGCTCGCCGCAGGCGCTTTTGGGCCTGATGACGCTCAATGTCCAGTTGATGACCTGTGCGCTTGGCGTGCTGCCGATCAACGCCGACGAGTTGGCCCTGGTCCTGTGCCGCCGCATGCCGGCGGGCGCCATCGAGCCTGGCGACCTGGCGGGTCTGTACAACGACATGATGTGGGAGTGGGCGCAAATGGCCCCGACCGCCGAGGCGATCCTCAAGGCTGGCCCGCCGCCGCCTCAACCAGCTGCGCCATCGGTGGTCGCCCCGCCGCGCCCGCGCATCATCGGCAGCCTGGACGAATTCTAGCCCTTATTCAGGAAAACCCCCATGAAGCACCTCGCCTACGTGACGGCCGAAATCGGGCTGTCTACCGCGATTCCCACCTACTCGGGCGGCCTGGGCGTACTGGCCGGCGACCATGTCAAGGCCGCTGCCGACCTCGGCCTGCCGTTGGTGGGCGTGACCCTTTTTTACAAGAAAGGCTACGGCATCCAGTCGGTGGACGCCGAAGACCAGCAGAAGCTGCAGTTTCCGCTGTGCGACCCGGCCGACGTGCTCGAAGACACCGGTCACATTCTCAAGCTCAAGCTTGAGGGTGAAGTGGTCCGCATCAAGGTGTGGCGCAAGTGGGTGCGCGGTCGGCGCGGCCATGGCTGCCCGGTGCTGTTTTTGGACACTGACATCGACGGCAACAGCACGGTGTGGCGCCCGGTGTCGAACCTGCTGTACGGCGGCGACAACCTCAACCGCTTGCGGCAAGAGTCGGTGCTCGGTATCGGCGGCTACGCGGCGGTCAAGGCCTGCGGCTACGGTGCCGACCTTTTCGCGCACTTGAACGAGGGCCACACCGCTCTTTTTGCCGCCGCCCTGTACGCGGACCTCGGCAGTCTGGCCGAAACCAAAAAGCGCGTGCACTTTACGACCCATACGCCGGTACCGGCCGGCTTCGACCGCTTTGACCACAAGGATGTGCAGCGGGTGCTCGGCGACCTGCTCGACCCCAAGATCGCGCAGCTGGGCGGCAGCGAGACCTTGAACATGGCGTGGCTGGCGGCGTCGCTGGCCGGCCATGTCAACGGCGTGTCCGAAATCAACGCGCGGGTGGCGCAGCCGCTGTTTTCGGCCAAGCACTTTGACAAGCTCAAGGTCGAGGCCGTCACCAACGGCGTGCATTTCGACACCTGGGTGTCGCCGCAGATGGGTGCGCTGTACGACCAGCACCTGTTTGGCTGGCGCGACGACCCGACGCTGCTCGACAACATCACCAGCGTCGATCCCGAGGCGTTCGACCGCGCCCGCCGGCGCGCCAAGCGCGAGCTGCTCGAGTACGCCAATGGGGTGACCCAACTGGGTTTTGACCCCGAGGTGTTGACGTTTGGCTTTGCCCGGCGCATGGCCGCCTACAAGCGCGCCACGCTGATCTTTCGCGACCTGGATCGCCTGCTCGACATCGGCCGCGGTCGGGTGCAGATCCTGTTTGCCGGCAAGGCCCACGAAAAAGACGGAGAAGGCAAGGCGCTGGTCCACGAGCTGCTGACGCTGTCGCACAAGCTGCGCGGCGAACTGCGCATCGGGTTTTTGCCCAACTACAACATGTGGCTGGGTCACATGCTGGCGGGCGGCGTCGATGTTTGGCTCAACAACCCGGTCCGCCCCTTGGAGGCCTGCGGCACCAGCGGAATGAAGGCGGCGCTCAACGGCGTGCCCAACTGCTCGATCCTCGACGGCTGGTGGGCCGAGGGCTGCATCGACGGCCACAACGGCTGGGCCATTGGCCAGGACTGGGAGAACCGCGACGACGACCGCGATGCCAGCGCGCTGTACGAAACGCTAGAAAAGCGCGTGATTACTTGCTACTACGGCGACCGCGCCCGGTTCCGCCGCATCCAGATGGGGGCGGTGGCGATTGCGCCCAAGTTCAGCGCCCGCCGGATGGTGCTCGACTACGCCATCAAGTACTACGGCTGGCAGCACGCCCGCGCCCACCTGCCGCACGCCGACGGAACGTCGGGGGCGTATCTGGTCGTTTGACCGCTGCGGTCCGCACTGACCACCCCATGCAGGGGCCAGCGCGCCCCCGGACAGACACCATGACTGCCGTCGCCGATTGGAGCCTCGACCCGCGCGTGCGCAAGTGGGTGGGGGGCCTGCCGCTGCCCATCAAGCTGCCGACGCCGTTGCAACGCGGAGGCCACGACTTGCACGATCGCCGCGCGGTGCTGCTGCGCTTGCGCGATGCGACCGACGTGGCGCTGGCCGAGCTGACCTTGGCGCGCGGGGCGTCGCTGCTGGTGCTCGATGACCGGGCCGACGCGGCCCACAAGGCGCGTTTTGAGGCCTTGGGAGCGCGGTTCGGCGCGGTGGGCGGCGATTTGCCGGCCAGCATCGCCGCGGCGGCTGCGCAAGGAGATCGGCGTCCACTGCTGCTGGTCGCGCGGCTTGAAGCGGCGACCGACGGCGACCTGGCTGCGGACTTCGTGGACGGAGCCGCGGGTACCACCTTGCTCGGCATTGGCCAGGGGGGGGCCGCGGCGCCGCGGCACAGCCGCCGGGTGGCGGTGGTCGACGAACCGGCCACCGCGTCTGCGCACCAGGCGATGCTGGCAGCGGCGACGGCGGGTCTATTGCGGTCGCTGCACAAGGAGCTTGGCCCGCTCGGCTCC
>CAXRHS010000416.1:0-10588 GCA_964230235.1 Myxococcota bacterium | reverse complement strand
TTGGCGCAACGGGCGCTTGGGGGGGCCCTTCGGGGTTGACAACGCTGTTCACCAAAAACGACCAGGTCGGGTATGGCGCCACCTGCCGCGACGCGGCCAAGAAGCAGTCGGACGCGCTGATGCACGGGGACTATGTGCCGGCGCGGCTTTTCGTGCACACCTGGCCCAAGGCAACGGCGCCGTCGGACCTTTTCGTACCCGAGTCGCGGCTGGCGGCGGCGCTGGCGGGCGGCGAGCTCAAGCGGGTGTTCGTCACTGCGCGCGGCGGCCTCGGCAAAACCAGCCTGGCGGAATCGTTGCGCGGCCAGTTGTGCGGCACGCTGCCGATTTTCTTTTTGGACCTCAAAGATGTCGCCAAGCTGGGTGACAAGGCGGGCGACAGCGCGGTCGATGGTCTGATGGCAAAGCACGCCGGCGTGCCCGAGCAAGGCGAGGTCCGTGCGGAGTTTCTGGCCAGCCTGGCCAGCGGGCCGCTGGTGCTTTTCGCCGACTCGATCGAAGAGACCGACCTGGTGGCTCGGCCGCTGGTCACCAAGGCGATCAACGCGTTTGCCGCCAAGTATCCCAACGCGACCGTCGTGCTGTTGGCGCGGCCGCCGGTGCTCGACGAAGACTACGGCTTTGCGGCCGACACCAAGCTGGAGATCCCGCCGCTGGAGTGCAAGGTCACCGACGAGTTTTTGGCCAAACAGGCCAAGAACGAAGAGGAGCGCGAAGACATCAAGGCGGTGATGAAGAAGTACGGCCTGTACGAGCAGAGCCGTTTTGGCGTGCAGTGCGTGTTGCCGTACCTGTGCACCTACCGAGACGTCAAGACCATGGTCGAGTTCTTTCGCAAGGCCAAGCAGGGCGACATCCTGACCAGCTACACCTCGGTCTACGAGGCACTGATTGGCCAGCGGCTCAAGAAAGAATTCGACAACTTGCGCTGGACGGCGTCCGATGCATTGGACATGGGCGACCGCCTGGTGCGCACCGCGATTGCGGCCCAAGGCCAGGCCGCGCTGCGGTTCGACCTGGCGCTGTGCGAAAAGGCCATCGACCCGCGCTGGGGCGACGCCTCGGTGGACGCTGGCGTTGCCGGCAGCGCCGCCGAACGCAAACGCCATGTTTGCGAAAAAACCTTCCAGAGCGCGATGTTCCAGCGAGGCGAGGGCTCTGGCGGTTACGTGTTCGCCGACCGCGCGACCCAGGAACTTTTCTTGGGTCGGTGGCTCAACGGCGAGATTGCCCGCTCGACCGGCCAGGATTGCGCAACGCTGGACAAGCACAAGGACCTGCTGGCCAACGTGGGCGTGCTGCGCATCGTCGTCGGCCAACCGCTCGGCCAGCGCTGTCTGGCCAACGTCATTGCGCACAAGTGCGCGAGCGTCCCGGACGGCGCCGCGGAGTTCACCGCGGCCATCGAGCAAGGCATCGTGTCGGGCAAGGCGCGCGCGCAGGTGCTGCAAGATGCGCGCGCGGCGGCCAGTTCGCTGCAACCCAAGGCCTGCATCGACCAGGTGCTGGGCGACCTGGACCGCACGATCTCCGACTAGCGAGAGAAGGGCCCGTAAGAAATCTACTCGATTCTCTATGTTGGCCCATCGCTTGCCGGGAGGGTCGCAAGCTCGCGACTTTACAAGTCGACTCGCCTCTGTGCTCCGCGCTTGTGTCGATTGACTTGTTCTTGAACAGGCCCCAACTGGCTGCACATCGCAAGCGCGCCTGAAGCGGGCCCGGTGTACCGGTTGGCGGTTCGCCCAATTGCACGCTGTTTGCGCGCCACCCGGGCGTATCCTATCCTTGCACGCCCATAGCGTTGGGGTGGAGCGCGGGCGCGGCGAGGCAACCATGGGTTCAAACAGGACACACATCAGCATTGGTTTGGCAGGATCGACGGCGCTGGCGCTGGCAACCGCGTTTGCGTGCGTGGCAAGCGACGATCCGGCATGCGCCAAGGAGTCTTGGCCGTCGGCCACTGGCCCGGTCCTTCGCGTCAGCGCCGTGTGCGGGCAGGACAACGGCGACGGGTCGGCGACGCGGCCTTACCGAACGCTTGAGGCGGCAGTCAAAGCCGCCAAAGCGGGCGACACCGTCGTCGTCGCGGCCGGCACCTACACCGCCGGCGTCACCGTGCCGGCTGGCATCCATCTGGCTGGCGCTGGCGCGGCAGCGGTGCGCCTGGAGACCGGCGACAGCCCGGCCATGGCCATCGACGGCGCGGGGACATCGCGTATCTCCGGCATTGGAGTGTACAACGCCAAAGGGTTTGGCATCAGCGTGACCAACGGCGCCGATGCGACGCTGGTCGGCGTGCGGGTCGAAAAAACCCTGGCTGGCAAGGCAGTCGGCCATCAAGGCCACGGCGTCGCCGCCAATGGCGCAAAAAAAGTGACCCTTGAGGGTTGCCAGTTGGTCGGCAATGCCGGCGTCGGGCTGGTGGTGCAGGCCTCCGGCCCGGTTGGCATCATCGACCCGCTTTTTCTCAAGGATCCTTCGGCAACGGCGCGCGGGGTGGGCAAGGTCGGGATCATCGACCCGCTCTTCGTGCCCAAGAGCCAGGTCACCGGCAACCAGGGCGGCGGAGTGGCGATCATCGACCCGCTTTTCGCGCCGGCCGGCGACGCCCCCGTGCCTGACTTGACGGTGACCGCCACCGATCTCGCGGCCAATGGCAAGTTTGGCATCGCCCTTTACGGCGCTGGGGCGACGATCACACGCTCGGCCATTCGTGCCACCAAAGGCAATCAGGGCGACGCAGCCGACGGTTTGATCGTCGCACCGCGGCAGGTGCCGGGCGCCAAGGATCCGATCCTATCGGTCAAAGTAGACGCCGCATCCGTGCTGACCGGCAACAACCGCGCAGGCATCCTCGCGACCGCAGGCGCCGAGGTCGAGGTGGCCGCAGAGGTGTCGCTTTCCGGCCGCGGCGGCGTGTGGGCTCAGGGCGACAAAGCCAAAGTGCGGCTGACCAAGGCGGCAGTGCTGGCGCAAAACACCATGGTTGGCGTCGCGGTCACCGCAGGGGCCACGCTGGAGGTCATGGGCGCGCGCGTCAGTGACACCAAGGCGTATGCCTACATGGCGCCGCGTGGTGGCAACGCCGTCGACATCGCGGACGGAATCGGCGTCTTTGGCAAGGCCCGCGGCACGGTGCGCGACGCCGTGATCAAGGGCAACCCGCGCGCGGGCGTTATCGGCCGGGACTGCGCCACCGACAGCGTGGGCATGCCGGACCTCAAGATCGAAAATACCCAGATTTCAGGCAGTAAGTACGGCGTGGTCATCGCAGGCAAGTACGGCCAGCAGAACGTCGCCGGTGCCGCGGCCCCCAAGGACAAGGGCAACTCGTATGACGGCGTGACCAACGAGAGTTCGGAAGAGGACCTGACCGTTCAGGAAAGCCCGTGCGATGGCGGCAAGCCCTGCTCCGGCGCGCCGTAGGCCGACAGTTCCGCGCATTGCCAACCGCCGGGTATTCGCTACCATACCGCACCGTGCAGCCAGTCGGGTCCACTGTGGGCCTGTACTTCTGCTCCAACCCGACCGTGGCGCGCACGCGTGCTGGTGCACGACCCGCCGCTCGACCAAGGACCCGTCATGAAGAAGATCCTGTTTGCTCTCGCCGGCCTGTCGCTGCTTGCCGCCCCCGCCTATGCCCAGAACGCCCAGCAAAACAAGATGGCGGACTGCAACAAGCAGGCGACCGAGAAAGGACTCAAGGGCGACGAGCGCAAGAAGTTCATGTCCGAGTGCCTCAAGGGTGGCGCGGCAGCAGCGCCAGCGCCCGCCAAGCCGGCGCCGGCTCCGGCCGCCCCGGCTGCCCCGGCCGCCGGTGGCAAAAAGGAACTGCCGCCCAAGGAAGCCATGGGCGCTTGCGCCAAGAAAAGCAAGGAACTCGGCAACAAAGGCGACGCGCACAAGAAGTTCATGAGCGACTGCCTCAAGGCCAAGGGCCCGGACAACATGAAGTAGGCGGGTGCCGAACCTCCGGCCGCCTTTGACCGACCCGACCGACCAGCGCCAGCACACGGCAGCGGCAAGCGACTCGGCCGCGCCGGAGGTGTCTGCCCCAGGCGACGCCCCGACCGATGCCCATCCGTGGGTAGGTACAGCCCAGCATTACCATTGGCTGCGCGGCATTGTCGCTTGCGTGCTGGTGCTCAACGGCATCGACGCCGTGATGACCGTGCTGTGGACCCAAAGCGGTCTGGCCATCGAGGCCAACCCGCTGGTCGCGCAGTGGGTCAACTCACAGCCGGTGGTGTTCGCGGCCGGCAAGCTGCTGCTGGTGTCACTGGGCAGCTGGCTGCTGTGGAAGCGACGACGCGAGCCGCTGGCCGTCATCGGCATTTTCACGGTGTTCTTGGTGTACTACGGGATCCTGCTCATCCACCTGCGGGCGTTTCGGGTGGCGCTGGTCAGCGACTTCTTGACTGGCTTTCGCTGACCGAGGGACGCTCAGCCCGCGCTTTTGGCCATCCACTTGCGGACCTGCTGGGCGTAGACCCAGATGCCCAACGCGCTGATGACGCCGACCACCGCCATGATGTACCACACGGCGCCGATCGACAGCTCATGGCGCTCGTAGAGCATGCGGGTCACGTCATGGGCGTTCTGGCCCAGGTGCTTGACCAGCGTGTCAAAGGCCTCGCCCTGCTTGACTGCGGCGACCTTGGCGGCGTCCCAGCCTTTTTCGCTCAGCATCTCGCGGGCAAAGCGGTCCTTGCTGGCGAGGTGATCATAGAGCAACGGCCCGACCTTACCCTCCAAGAACCAACCGATCGCCAACGGAATTTGCGAAAATCCCAGGTACATCGCCTTTTTGTCGTCCGGCGCGAAGTTGCCGATGTATTCGCTGAACTTGGGGCTCGACATCATCTCGCCGAGCGAAAAGATCGCGATGGCACCAATTGAGATCCAGCCGAGCGACGACCAACCCGACAGCATCAGCGCCACCGACGCCAGCAGGGTGCCAATCCACATCGACGTCGTGGCCTTGAGCTTGCCGGTCCAGCCCGCGACCAGAAAGCAGGTAATCATGATCAGCGCGGCATTGAGGTTGAGCATGCCTTCGGGCAGGATTTCGCTGCCGTCCTTGTTCATGACCACAAAGAACTGCACCAGCGGGTTTTCAACCTTCTGGCCGCCAAACAGGTCGAGCACGATGCCGCGGGTATCGACCCACTCCTCGATGTGCGCCGGCAAAACGTCGAATAAACTGTTGAACATGAACCAAAATCCGCTGAAGATCCCGAGATACGTCCACACATGCGGCTTGCGCAATTCGGCCAGTGACTCCGCGGCCAGGCTTTTGTTGGCGTGGTCGCCTGCGGCAGCCCTGGCCAGGCGTTCCTCCTGACCTGGCTCCTTGTAGATCAGCAACATCAAGAAGTTGAGCGAGATGATGGCGGCGCAGGCCAGAAAGACGTAGCGCCACTCCATTTTGCGCATGAAGCCGGCGACCAGCGGCCCCAGGAAGCCGCCGATGTTGACGGTCTGGTAGAAAATACCCCATGCCATCGAAGAGTTCTCGCGGCGGGTCGACTTGACCAGGGTGCCCTGAATGCCGGGCTTGAAAATCGCCGTGCCGGTCGCCAGCAACATGGCTCCCGCAAAGAAGCCGCCGTAGGTCGTAAAGGCGGCCATGGTCAGGTAGCCGGCGATCTTGACCACGGTGGACGCGGCAATGGTCTGCTTGTAGCCGTAGCGGTCGCTCAGGCCCCCCGTAAACGCGGGGACGATCGACTGCACCAGCGCCCACACGGCGAGCAAGGTGCCGAATTCGCTCATGGTGACGCCCAAGCCGCCCTTGCTCACGGGGTCTTTGGCGTACAGCGTCGCCACCGCCTTGACCCCGTAGTAGGCCAGGCGCTCGATCATCTCCATGCCGCCGACCACCCAGAACACGTAGCTCAGGCTGGCAATCGCCGCCCACAGGCCCAGTTGTGGCACGTCGGCCAAGGCGGCGACCTCGTTCTTGCTGGCATTGTCGGTCGCGGCGGTCTGGGAGGGCTGGCTCATTGGCAAATTCCTGTGCGGCGGGGCCGCAGGGCGCGGCAAGTAGGCAGGTTTTGCGGTCGGGCGTCAAGGTGCGGCGCCGGCGTGCAACACCACCTCACCAGCGCCTTTGCGCAACCCCCGCAGCATGCTAGATTGCCGCCCCCCTTTGCCGTCGCCTGCCCGTCGGCCGTACACAGGCCATGATCGACCCATCGCCCGAAACCTCCCAATTGGCCGGCTGGTTGTCTCGTGTCGCCGGATTGGGGACGGGCCCGCTGCTGGCGATCACGACATTGGTCCTGCTGGCGGCGCTATTGCCCGGCCTGGGCAAACCCGGCTTGCTCGACCCATGGGAGATGGACCGCGCCGCGGTCGCCCGCCGGATGGCCGGGCCACCCAAGGTGGTCGTCGTCGAGGGACCGGGCGACAAGCTGCTGGTCGCGCTCGGCAAGCAGCGGGGCGAGCGGGCGGCGCTGGTGCGCGCGGCCTCCAAGGCCGACGCCTCGCCGGTGGCGGCGCTGCAGGCGGCGCAGCAAAAGCTGGGTCGCGAAGTCGCGCACACCCTGGTGGTCGACGCGGTCGGCCTGCAACAGCAACTGGGCGGCAGCCCCGACGAACTTGCCAACCAACTTGCGGCGATTGAGGCGCAAAATCGCGGTATGGCGCTGGTGCTGGTCCACGCCGGGTCGCCGGAGCCCCTGCACAAAGCGCTGGCGCAGGCGCGGGCACGCACCGCCGGTCCTGCCTATCGCAATGCCAGCACGGCCGGCTGGATCGAGGCAGACGGCGACCTGCAGTCGATGTGGCCGTTGATGGTCGGCGGCGAGACCTTGACCAACGACGCAGGCGCCGCGCAAGCCGTACTGGCTGCGACGCCCTCGCCGGGGCGCTGGCCGGTGCACAAGCGCGAAAGCCAGAATCAAGCCCTGCCCTGGCTCGACGCGGCGGCGGCTGCGCTGACACTGCACTGGTTTGGCCCCACCGAGTTTGGCGCGCGCCTGGGCGGGGCGCTGCTGGTGCTGTTGACCGGCCTTTTTGTGGTGTTGGGGGCGCGGCGCATCTTGGGCCCGGTCGGCGGCTGGGCCGCGCTCGGCGTGTTTGCCACCCTGCCCGAGACCCTGGGCCTGGGTCGACTGGTGACGTTTGAGGCCGGTCCAATGCTCGGCGCTGCGCTGGTGGCGCTGGGGTTGGGCCAAGGCGCGCTGCGCGATGAACGCCAAACCGGCCGCGACTGGCCGGCGTGGATCCTGGCTGGGGCGCTGGTGTTGCTCGCCAGCCGCGGCCTGGGCGGCGCGACCATGGCGGCCGGGATGTGCGTGGCCTACGCGCTCGCAGCCAGCGACGCGCGTGCGCCCATCGTCGGCGTCACGCTCGCGACCTTGGGCTTGCTCGGTTGGGCCGCGTTTCGGGTTCTTGGCGACGGCGATGCCGATCCGAACTGGGTGCACGTGCTGCGCGGCTGGCGGTTTACCCAAAACCCGTTCAGCAACGGACCCGATCAGTATCACCGGGATTTTGCATGGTTTGTTGGCCAGGCTGGCTTTGGGGTGTACCCGTGGGGCGCGGCGGTGGCACTGGGCGTCGGCAGGCTGCTGCTGGCCGACAAGGCCGACGACAACCGCCAATTCGCGGTCGGCGCGGCCCTGCTGGTCGGGCTGGTGGTGCCGTTCACGGTGGTTGGGGTGCTGATCCGCCAGTTTCACCACCTGGTGGTGCCGGTGGCTGGAGTGGCGGCAGTGGCGGCGGCGGCACTGGTGGTTGCACTGCTGCGGGGCGAAGTGTCGGGCCGGCTGGCGGCGCTTTTCGTCGTGCTCTCCACGCTTTTGCTGCACCGCGAGATCGGCAAGGGTGCCGATGCGGTCACGCGCTTCTTCGCGTTCGATCCACCGATCGCCGCGGCCGGTGCCACCGGCGATCCGGCGTGGCCGAGCGAACTCAAGATGGTCCGCGCGCTGCGGGCGGTGGCGCTGCTGGCCGTGGTCGCGTTTGCAGTCGGCACGGCGCGGCCGTTTGCCACCGTGCGCGCAGTGGTGACGGGTCTGCAGGCCCGCGCGGCGGCAGGCTGGGCATTGGGCGCCATTGGGCTGTTGTGGGCCATCGATGTCCTGGTCTCCATGGGCACCAAGCTCGATGTGCAACTCAAGACCAGTGCCCAGACCACCGGCTATGCCTATGACCGCGCTTGGGTGGTCATCCAGGACACCCGTCCCGAGGTGCTGGCGGCGACCTGTGCATTCGCACTGCTGATCCTGGCGACGGCGGCGGCGGCGTGGTGGACGCCCGAGGCACAAGCCGAGCGGTGGTGGCTGCGGGCGCTGCAGCGCTGCGGCAACCTGGTGCGCAATTCGGCGGTCGCCCATGCGGTCGTGGGCGTGTGCGCGCTGGCGACGTTGGGCAGCGGCCTGTCCATTTTTGCCCACCTGAACGCCGACGCCGGTTGGCCTGGCGCGCTGCGCGCGGGCTTTGGGTCGTCGGCGTTTTGGACTCCGGTCGCGCTACTGGTTTTCGCCGCCCTGGGCCGGACCGCGTTTGCGCGCGCCGAACACGCCGATTCGCTGTTTGCGCCGTTGGTGCGCGGAGCGCGCCAGCATGGCGGCCTGGTCTTCGGCTTGCTCGGCTGGCTGGCGGTCGCGGGCCTGGGCATCGGTGCGTCTCAAGCGGCGGGGACCTGGATGTTTCCGGTCTACCTGGTCGCGGTGTGGGGGCTGGCGCTGGCACTTGCGCTGGTCGCCATTGGCACGGCACAAGGCAGCGCCGAGTCGTTGGCGTGGCCGACGGTTGGTGCCGGCGCGTTTGCGGTTTTCGTGCTTTTCGGACCGCTGGCAGGTCGGTGGGTCGCAGAAGCGGCCACGCCCGCCGAAGGCTACAAGTATGTGGCGCAAGTGCTGGTCGCCGCGCCAGATACGGCGGCTTTGTGGGTGGTGGCGGCGGCGCTGGCCGTCAACCGCGTGATTGGCGGTCGGCCGGTGTGGGCGGAGCGCCTGCAAAACGCCATCGGCCTGCTCGGCCGCATCGAACAACCGCGCAACGCGGCGCTGGCGCTCTTTGCGGGTGGCGCAGTCTTTGCGGCCGGCTACGGCAAGCTGCTGCCGGACCTGGCTGTGCACTTCTCGCAAAAGCACCTCGTGCAGTTGATCGCCGAGGCGGGCGGGGCCGGCAACGACGACAGCGGTGCGCCGCGCACCTTTACCCACGGCGCGCGCACCGGCAGCGACAACAACTTCTACACCCAATCCATGCCGTTGCTCGACGACCGCGCCGCGGTTCTGTCGCTGCTGGCCAACGAAAACACCGCGATTCGCTTGGCGACGGGCGTGCAAGGCAGCCCGCCGCGCATGGTCGCATTGCCAGGGTGGAATGCCGACTTGGACAAAGACGGCAACCAGGACCGCGACGCGGCGGCCTGGTTTGGGCTGGCAACGGCCGCGGACGGCGACAAAGTCACCCTGACCGGGGCGGCGTTTGCGCCCGGCCAATGGAAAGGCGCGGCGGTCTACGCCCCCAACGGCCAGACCGCGACCGTGCTCGACAACGCCGCGAGCGCCGTGACGCTGTCGGCGCCGCTGGCGATCGGCCCCGACGACCCGGCGCGCGCGTGGATCGTGCTCGAAAAGGGCCAGGGCGAAGGCAACTGGCGACATGCGGCAGGCAAGCCGATGCAGCGCTTCGTCGTTCTGCCCAAAGAGGCGTTCAGCGAACTCAACCATGCCATGCGTCAGAGCCACGCCGGCCGCCACATCGCCGTCATGGACAGCAGTTCGTCGCGGCTGGTGCTGGCCGCCAATTTCTTGCGCGCGGCGCAGCCGGATCAGAACTGGCTGCGCAAGTCGCTGATGAAACCGGAAGACCTCAACAAGGTGACCGGCCTGCGCCGCATCCAAGTCAACTTTGACAATGCGCTGCACCTGGTCGGCTACAAGCTTGCCGACCCGGCGGTGCAGCGCGCGCAGAAGTACCGGATGACGCTGTACTGGAAAGTCGTCAAGCCGACCCCGACCAGCTGGAAGATCTTCATGCACCCGCACCCGCTGCACCTGGACCGCTGGCCGCTGACGCAACCCGATCCAAGCGAAGACGAGAACAAGTCGTGCAATGGCTGCTTTGCCACCAACCATTGGATGCCGGGCGACCTGATTGCCGACGAGTTCGATCAAGAAGTGCCGTTGGGCACCAATAGTGGCCCCAACGAGATCATCCTGGGCTTGTACAACCCGAGCAGCGACCAGCGGATGCCGCTTTTGAGCGCAACCGGCGCCGGGGTGATCAAGCACGGCGACAACCGCGCCACCATTGGCCACCTGCAAATTCGTTAGGCAGACGCGGAGTTGTCGATGCCGACCGTTTCCAGTGTGCTTGCGCCCCTGCAGTGGCTGGCGCAAGAGCCGGCGCTGCGCCTTTTGGACCAGCGCGCTTTGCCTGCGGCCACCGACTACCTGCACTGCACCGCGCCCGAGCGGGTGATGCAGGCCATCCGCACGCTGGCGGTGCGCGGCGCACCTGCGATCGGCATCGCCGCTGCCTATGGCATCGTGCTCGGCGTGCGCGCCGGATCCGATTTTGACGCCGACCTGGCCGAACTGTGCCGACAGTTCGCGGCGACGCG
>CAXRHS010000415.1:0-8890 GCA_964230235.1 Myxococcota bacterium | reverse complement strand
GGATCGCGCACGCCCGAAGAGGCGCTCTTGGAGCAAATTGAGGTCGCCGAGGCCATGCGCGATGCCTCCAAGGTGCGCGCGACTTTTACCGCCTACGCCTTTGTGTGGACGGGCAAGCCGGCGGCGAGCGACGGGCCCAAGAAAGACAAAGGCAAGAAGCGAAGGACGTGACCATGGTTGGCCACAGGCACACCGCAAAGACGCTGGGGTTCGGGCGGCGCGCGTTGGCGATCGCGGCTGGCCTGGGCAGCCTTGCCTTGGGCGGTTGCGGCGACGATCCCCCCAAGCACGACGAGAAGAAGCCGGCCGCCGCGCCCGGTGCACCGGGTGCGCCAGGAGCGCCTGGAGCACCCGGCGATCCCGCCGCCGGCGCGGTGCCCGGCGCCGAAAACTACATCGTGCTCGGTGAAAACAAGAACTGGCGGCCGCTCAAGCCGCTTTTTGAGGCCTACGCCGCGCGCGAAATCGCCGGGCACACTGATTTTTCGTTGACCAACCTGACCCAGTTCATCGAGAAGCCGATTCCCCCTAGTCAGACCTGTCCGCCCGACAAGCCCGATTGCGACAAGTCGGAGCTGGTGGAGAAGCCGGCTGAAATCGAACTGGACGACACCTGCGCCACCAAGGCGCCGCTCGAGCGCTACGCGCTGATCATCCTGATGTCGGGCATTCCGACGCCCAAAGCGGTCTTGACCGACGGCACCGGCATGCAGTGCGAGGTCATTCGCGGCGATGGTCTGGGCAACGAAGGGGGCCGGGTCACCGCCATTACCCAGTACAAACTCATCGTCAACCAGCCGGGCAAGGAAAAACCGGTTGTGTTGTCGATCGCGCCGCCGATCTCGGTCGACGAAGAAAACGGCGAGACGAGCGAGCAACTGTGACCGGCAGGGCAAGCCAACGACCGGGCGGCTGCGATGCGCAGGCGAGCGCGTGGCGGACGGTCCCAGCCAGCGGTGCTGCTGCCGCCAGTGAACATAACGCTTTTTTGACACGGCGCGGCGCGGCCCTACCCTCGCCCGCCAGCGACCGGCGGGGTCGCATCCCAGTGGCGCGGGCCACGGGTCGGGGAGTCGCATCATGAACACCTTGACACCCTTAGGGCCCGTAGAAAATCGACGCGATTTTCTACTTCGACCCTTTGCCTGCTCAGCGGGTCGCAAGCGCGCGACTTTGCCAGTCGACTCGCCGCTCCGCTCCGCGCTGGTGTCGACCGACTTGGTTTCACACCGGCCCTTGCGGCAGCGCGCGTTGCGCGCGGTCCTGGGCGTGTGGCTCTCGGTCAGCATGGCCATGCCGGTGCACCCGATTTTTGCCGCCGAGGGCGCGCCGGCCGGCAACGCCCTGGTCGCGCTCGATGTGCAAGAGGCCCCGCAGACCACGGTCATCACGGTGCGCGGGCAAGTGGCGCCGAGCTTTGCCACCTTCCGCTTGGACAAGCCGGCGCGGCTGTTCGTGGACGTCGCGGGTGCCAGCGTCGCCGAACTCGGCCCCCCCAAGTACGTCGGCAACGGTGTGGTGCGCCAGGTCGAGGTGCAGCCGGTCCGCAAAGGCCCCACCGCGGTTGGCCGCGTCATCGTCACTTTCGAGACCGAGGCGCTGTACCACGTGCGCGCCGACGGCCTGTCGATCGTCGTGGTCGTCGACGGCACCGATCGCAAGCTGAATCAGGCCCAGAGCGCGCAAGTCGCGGCGTCGGAAGCGGCCGCCAAGACCGCCGCCGCGCGGGAACAGCAGTTGGCCGACGAACTGCGGGCAACACGTGCGCGCGAGGACGCGGCAGCTTCGGCCTCCAAGCAGGCGGCCGCCGACCGCGATCAACTCAAGCGCGAGCTCGCCCAGGCCAAAAGCGATCTGGCGGCTCAGGAGAGCCTGCGCCGGCGCCTGGCCGATGCGGAAGCCGCGGCACAGGCAGCGGCCCAGAAGCTGCGCGAAGAGCAGGCTGCGGCCGACAAGCTGCGCGCAGAGTTCAACAAGGAGCGTGCGAGCCTGGCGGCCGTTGTCGCGCAGCGGCAATCGGAAGAAGCGCGCGTCGAGCTGTTGCGCCAGAAGATGGCGGAACTGCAAAAGCAGCAAGGCGCGCAGCGCGACGCGCAACTGGCGGTGTTGCAAACCGAGGTCGAAAAGGCGCGCACCCAGGCCGAACAACTGCGGCAAGAGATGCGCAAAGCCAGCGAGTCGCGCCAGCAGGCGCAGGCCGAAGAAGTCGCCCACCTCAAGAAGGTGTTGGCGGAAAAAGACGCGCAGTTCCAGGCCGTGCGCAGCAGCAGCGACGCCGCCGCCAAAGCGCAGCAGCGCCAGATGGAAGCCGACTTGCAGGCGGCCCGCGCGCGTCTCAACGACACTGAACTGGCCTTGGACCGCGCCAAGAAAGCCGATGCGGAGCGCCAGATGGCCGAAGCGCGCTGGAAAGCCGCCGAGGCGCGCTACCAGGAATCGGAGCGCAAGCTCGCCTTGTCGCAGGCCCAGCTGGCCAGCGTCCAGAAGGAGAAGGCCGACGTCGAGCGCGAGCGCGAGCAGGCCAAAGCGCGCGCAGAGCAAGTGCAAAACCTGCTGCGCGAGCGCGAGGCGCAGTTGCAGAGCCTGCAGGTGGCCCTCAAGGGTCGCGAGGCCGCGTTGGCGCAAGAACTGGCGCAGGCCAAAGCCAATGAAGCCGCGGCAGCACGGGCCGGCAAGCAGGCTGAAATCGCGGCGGCTGCCCAGGCCCGCGCGCAAGTCGAAGCCCGCCAGGCCGAGACCCGCAAAGAACTCGCGGACCGCGAGTCGGCCTTGAGCGCCGCGCGCCAGGAAGCCGACAAGAACGCCAAGGCCCGCGCCAGCGCCGAAGCCGAAGCGGAGCAACTGCGGCAGCTGGTGGCCGCGCGCGAAGCGGCCCTTGCCCAACTGGCGGCGCGCAACGACGCTGCGGGCAAGCAGCAGCAAGCCGAAGTGCAAGCGCAACTGGCCGCGGCCCGCCAGCAACTGCAAGCCCAGATGACCCAGCGCGACGCGCAGGTGGCACAGCTGGAGCGCAAGTTGCAGGGCGAACTGGCCCAAGTCAAAGACCAACTGGCCGCAGCGCAGGCCCGTGCCGCTGGCCTGGAGCAGGAGAAGGCGACGCTGGAAAAAGAGCGCCTCGCCGCTGCCGCGCGCGCCGAACAGGTTCAACAGTTGCTGCGCGACCGCGAGCGCGAGCTGCGCAGCCTGCAGGCGACGTTGCGCGATCGCGAGTCTGCGCTCAATGCCGACGTTGCGGCTGCCCGCCAACGCGAGACCGAGGCGGCCAAACGCGGCCAACAGGCCGAAGTCGCCGCAGCTGCCAAGGCGCGCGCCGCCCTGGAAAGCCAGCGCACGGAACTGCGTCAGGAGCAGGCGGCGCAGGCTGCCGCGCTACAAGCGGCACAACAAGAGGCCGACAAGAACGCCAAGGCCCGCGCCCAGGCCGAGGCACAAGCGACCCGTCTGCAACAGGTGGTCGCGGCCCGTGAAGCGGCACTGGCACAGTTGGCTGCCCGCAGCGACGCCTCGCAAAAGCAGATTGCCGATGCCCAAAAGGAAGTCGGCGTCGCCCGCGCGCAACTGCAGGCGCAGGTCAACGCCCATGACGCACAAGTGGCCGCGCTGGAAAAGAAATTGCAGGCCCAGATTGGACAGATGCGTCAGGAGTTGACCGCAGCCAATGCCCGCGTCGCCGGCCTGGAGCAAGAGAAAGCCGGTCTACAGAAAGCCCACAGCGATGCCACCGCGCGCGCCGACGGCCTTGCGCAGGAAAAGGCGACCTTGGAGAAAGAACGGCTGGCCGCCGCAGCGCGCGCAGAAGAAGTGTCGCAGTTGCTCGCCGACCGCGACCGCGAACTGCGCGGCCTGCAGGCGACCTTGCGCGACCGTGAGGCGACCCTGGCCGCCGATGTCGCCGCCGCGCGCAAGCGCGAAGCCGAAGCCGCCCGCCAGGGCAAGCAGGCCGAGCAGGCCGTTGCGGCCAAAGCGCGCGCCGATTTGGAACAGCAGCAGGCGCAACTGCGCGCCGACCTTGACCAGCGGCAGGCCGCGCTGGCAGCTGCGCGCAAGGAAGCCGACACCAATGCCAAAGCCCGCGCCGAAGCGGAGCGGCAAGCCGAAGCGCTGCGCCAGCAGATGGCCGCGCGCGAGGCCGACTTGCAGCGTCTGGTGGCGCGCAGCGACGCCGCATCGCAAAAGCAGGCCGAACAAGCCCGCGCACAGCTGGATCAGGCGCGCCAGCGTCTGTCGGCACAAATTGCCGAGCGCGATGCCCAAGTCGCTCAGCTGCAGGGCAAGCTGCAAAACCAGCTGGCCCAGGTGCGCGCCGAACTGGCGTCGGTGCAAGCCAAGGTTGCCGGTCTAGAAAAAGAGAAGGCCGAGCTGCAGCGCGACCGCGCCCAGGCCGACGCTCGCGCCCAGGCAGCCCAGCGCCAACTGAGCCAGAAAGAGGCGGAGTTGGCCGCGGTCAAGGCCAACGTCGGCACCCGCGAGGCGCAGTTGGCGCAGCAACTGGCCGATGCCCGCAAGCGCGAAGCAGATGCTGAGCGACTGGGCAAGAAAGCCGAAGCGGACGCCGCTGCGCGCGCGCGCGCTGCCATCGAGACCCAGCAGGCAGAACTCAAGGCACAATTGGCCAGCGGTCAGGCCGAAGTCGAACGCGCGCGCAAGGCGGCGGAATCCGAAGCGGCTGCCCGCAAGCAGGCGCAGTTGGCACTTGAAGCCGCCGAACGCGACCGCGCCGCCGCAGCAGCTAAGGCTGCAAAGGCCGAAACGGAGCTGGCGCGCGAAAAACAAGCGGCGGCTGCCAGCGCTGCCAAAGCACAGACGCAACTGGAACAGCAGGCCAAAGAACGCCAGGCCGCCGCCGCGCAGGCCGCCCAAGCGCAGGCTTTGCTGGCGCGCCAAGCCGAAGAGCGCAAGGCTGCAGACGCCCGCGCGGCGCAGGCGCAGGCGCAACTGGCCGAACGCGAGCGCGAGCTCGCCAGTCTGCGCGGCGCCCTGCAAGCCCAGCAGGGCAAGCTGCAAGCGCAAGTCGAGCAGGCCCGCCGCGACGAAGAAAAGGCCCAGCGCGAGGGCCGCCAAACCGACATCGCGGCGGCGCAGGCCGAGCGGCAGCGCCTGGAGGCCGCTCAAGCCCAACTGACCGCGGAAATGCAGGCCCAGCAACAGGCTTTGCAGGCCGCTCGCGCCCAGGCCAAGACCGAAGCCGAAGAGCGCGAACGCGCTGTCCAGCAGGCACGCAAGCTCGCACAAGCGCTGGCGGACCGCGAGCGCGAACTGACGGCGCTGCGCACCAACAAGTCGGCATCGGCCAAGCAGGTAACCCAGGCGCAAGCGGCGGTTCAGCAGGCCCAGGATCGGTTGGCAGAGGACCGCGCGGCGTTCGCGGTGCGCGAAAAGGAACTGTCGGCGGCGTTTGATGCGCGCGCCCAGGCCATGCGCCAGGAGTTGGAGAAAGCCCACGCCCGCGATCTGGCCCGCGTGCAGGCCGAGCGCAACGAACAGGCCCGCAGCGCTCAAGCCAAAGCGCAGCAGGTCGAGGGACTTTTGCGCGACCGCGAAAAGCAGCTGCAGATGCTGCAAGACGAAATGCGTGCCCGCGAGGCTGCGCTCGAGGGGCAGTTGGACGAGGCCCGCCAGCGCGAGGCGGACGCACAAGCGCGGGGCAAAGGTGCGGATGCCGACAAGGCCGCCGCCGAGCGCAAGCAAGTCGAGTCCGCGCTGGCCGCGCTGCACAACGACTTGCGCACCCGCGAAACCGCCCTTAAAGCGGCGGTCGAAGAGTCGCGCCAGCATGCGAAAGCGCGCGCACAGGCCGAAGAGCAGGCCCAGCAACTGGCGCGCACTTTGCAGACCCGCGAGGCCGAGTTGCAAGCCTTGCGCAAAGCCAGCGACAGCGCCGGCAAGGCCGATGTGGCGCGCGTTCAGGCCCAAGTCGACCAACTGCGCCGTCAGCACGACGACGCGCTGGCGGCGCGCCAGGCACAGATTGCCCAGGCCACCGCCGACGCCGAGGCGCGGATTGCCAAGGTCAAGAAGGACCTGCAAGCCGAGCAGGCGCGCCGCGAAGCCGCGCTCAGCCGATCGTACGAAGAGAAGCTGTCGGTCGCGCAAGCCCAGCAGGCCGCCGCCGATGAGCATGCCAAGACCGCGTCGGCGCAGGCGCGTCAGGCCCAAGATCGCTCCAAGAAGGTCGAGACGCTGCTCGGCCAGCGCGAAAAGGAGCTGCAGGCCCTCAAGCAGCAGACTGCCGAGCGGGTCGCGGCGCTCGATCGCGCGCTGGCTGAAGCCAAGAAGCGAGAGGCGACGGCGCTGAGCGCTGGCCGCAAGAAAGAAGCGGCTGCTGCGCAGTCCGAGCAGCGCAAGCTGGCCAAAGAGACCGAAGAGGCCAGCCGCTCGCTGCGCGACCGCGATGCCGCGTTGGCAGCCGCTCGCCGCGAGGCGCAGGCCGAGACCGCCGCCCGCCAACAGGCTGAAAAGCGCGCGGCCGATCTCGACCGCAGCCTGCACGCGCGCGAAGCGGAGCTCGCAGCGCTGCGTACCGACCGGGCCGGCAATGGCGCGCGCATTGTGGCTGCCGAAAAGGCGGTCGCCGATGCCAAGGCGCGCGTCGCCGCCGCCGAGAAAGCCAGCGAAGACCAGCAGCGCAAGACCGAGCAACGGGTCGAGCGCGAACTGGCCGCCGTCAAAGCGCAGCTACAGGCCGAACACGCCGCACGCGAAAAAGCGCTGGCGGACCAGTTTGCCGCGCGCGAGCACGAACTGCAGAGCCAACTGGCGCAAGAGACCCAGCGCCGCAAGCAGGCCGAAGCCGCCGCCGACGGGCAGGCGGGCACCGGAAAGCTGAACGACTACCTGCAGCGCCAGCAGGCCCGCATCGCCGTGTTGGAAGCGCGCGCGGAGCGCGAACGCCAGGACCGCGACGCAAAAGTGCGCGAAGCCGAGGCGGTACAAGCGCGCGCCCACGAGCAGGAGGCCAAGCTGGCGGCCGAGCGCGCCGAAAAAGAGCGCCTGGCCAAGGAACTCGACCGCGCCAAGGCTGCCGCTGCCGATGCCGAACAAAAGCGCGCCGCCCAGCGCGAAACGGAATTGGCCGCGGCCGACCGCGCGGCCCAACAGCGCGACGCCGACAGCGAACGCAGCCGCGCGCGCAAGGAGCGCATGGCCAAAGCCGGTGAGCCGGTCGCCGTGCAGGACGTGCGCATCACCGCCGAAGGCCGCCGCAAGGGCCACGTCGAGTTGGCGCTGGGCGATGGCGCAGCCGCGGTCCAGGCCGAGGTCGTGAGTCGTGAACCGGGCCGGGTCATCTTGTCGCTTCGCGGCGCGCGGCTGCCGGACCGCCTGCAAAAAGCCTACGATACGCGCGCCCTGCAGGGGCCGATGGAGCGCGTGACCATCTACCGCGCCGAAAGCGCGACCGACGAAGTGCGGGTGGTGGTCGATCTGGCCGACCGCGCAGCCGATCGGTTCGTTCTGCGCGACGGCACCCTGTCGTGGGACTTCGACCGCTCCGAGTCGGTCGAGCGGCCGGCCGTGGCTGAAGGAGCCGCGCCACCGCGCGGGGCGTCGGCTGCGGTCAAATCGGGCGGCGACGTGTTGGCAGCCGCACCGCAACCCGTGATGGCACCCGAAGACGCCGACGGTGGCGGCGGCGGCCGCAGCGAACTGGCCAGTCCCGAAGGCGTCGGCGCCAATCCGATGAAGACGCCGTGGCGCAAGACCCGTCGCTACACCGGCAAGCGCATCAACCTGACCATCAAGGATGCCGACATCCAGCACGTGCTGACGTTCCTGGCCAAGGAGGGCAAGGTCAACATCATTGCGGGTCCCGAAGTTGCCGGTAAGGTCACGTTCCACCTGGAGAACATTCCCTGGGACCTGGCTTTGGACGTCATCTTGCGGGCGCGTGGCTTTGACTACGTGCGGCAAAGCGGCGTCATCCGGGTTGCGCTCATCGAATCGCTCAAGAAGGAGTTCGATCAGGAGATTGAGCGCCGCCAGAAGCTTGAGGACGTCAAGCAACTGGTCGTGCGCATCATTCCGGTCAACTACGGCACCGCGAGCGACCTCATCGCCCAGGTCAAGGAACTGCTGAGCAAGAAGGGCTCGGCGTCGGTGGATCTGCGCACCAACTCGCTGGTCATCAAAGACACCGAAGACCACGTCGCGGCGGTGGAAGAAATGGTCCGCAAGCTCGACAGCCAGACCGCCCAGGTGCTTATCGAGGCGCGCGTGGTCGAGGCCAGTAGCACGTTTACCAAGGAAGTCGGCATCCAGTGGGGCGGCAACTACGCGGCGTCGTCGGTGTATGGCAATGAGACCGGTCTGCCGTTTCCGGCGGTGGCCGGCGTGGCGGGCGGCGCCGACGGCCAGGGTCCGATCAAGGACGGTGTGGCGATCGCGATACCGAACTACGCGGTCAACCTGCCGGCGGCCGTGGGTAGCGGCAGCGGTGGTGCGATCGGTCTGACCCTGGGGTCGCTCGGCGGCGTCGGCAACCTGAACCTGCGCATCTCGGCCGCAGAGCAAGAGGGCGTGGTCAAGATTGTCTCTAGTCCCAAGGTGCTGACGCTCGACAACGCCAGCGCGACCATCAAGCAGGGCATCTCGATCCCGATCTCGGTGGTGTCGGCCCAGGGTGTGCAGACGCGTTTCTTCAACGCCGACCTGCAATTGCGCGCCACGCCGCATATTACCCAAGACGGCAACATCAAGATGGACGTCAACGTGACCAAGAATGAGCCGGACTTCAGCAACCGCGCGGCCGACGGCAACCCGACGATTACCCAGCGCGAGGCCAACACCCAGTTGCTGCTGGGCGACGGCGAGACCACGGTCATCGGCGGCATCTACACCCGCAACACCTCGAATTCAGTCAAGAAGGTGCCGTTCTTTGGGGACATCCCGCTCA
>CAXRHS010000414.1:0-3668 GCA_964230235.1 Myxococcota bacterium | reverse complement strand
GTTGATTCACATGTCAAGGACTTAGCGAGTTTGCGATAGCCCTGTCCTGGTAGTTGCCAAACGGGCTGCCACCGGCGGTGCGACCTTCCAACGAGCCGATGACGTCGACCTTGCCGCACAGCAGGTTCAGTTGGCCGGAGGCGCCAAAAAGCCACTGGTTGCCGTAGGTGCGGCCGAGCACTGTCACCGCCTTGCGCGCCGCAAACCCGACGTTGACTGCGACCTGCAAGGGGCCTACCGGCATGTCGGCCACCACGCGCGTCTCCGAGGTCACGCCTTCGTCGCCCGAAAAGTGCGCGGCGCTCGCCGTCGGCAGGCCGACATCCTCCGACAACGCCAGCCCCAGGCCCTCCCCTTTGCCGTCTTGCAGCACATAGCGCAGCGACACCCGCGCATCGCCGAGCGAACTGCCGTCCGGTTGCTGCAACTGCAACTCCGCCGGCAGCTTGTCCCCAGTGGAGCTCATGAAAATCGGCAGGTTGAATCCGACGGACAGCCTGTCGAACAGCCCAATGGCAGCATAGGCCTCAGCGACGAGTTGCCGCGCCACCAGCCGCACTTCGGCGCCCGAAGCCACGTCGCTGACCTTGAGCGGCTTGTCGTTGAACACGAACCACACGCCGCCCGACAGCTGGCCCGACTTGGGTGCCGTCGCGGTGTGGACGCCAAACACATCGCCTGCGTGCGGCGTCGGCCGAAAGGTCAAGGCATTGCGCTTGGGGTTCTCAGCCGCGGCGGCCGAAACCGCCAGCAGCGTCAGCGCCGCCATCCATGCAAAAGGCTTTATTTTCATTCGAGGACCGCCTTGCAGGTCTTGCCGTCGCCTTCAAACCCGAGCTTGCACGCGCAGTCGAAGCTGCCGGGCTTGTTGGCGCAAATGGCCTTGGTGTCGCAGTTGGCTCCGCCGGTCGCGCACTCGTCGATAGCGTCGCACAGTTTGCCGTCGCCTTGCCAGCCGGGTCCGCAGGTCAGCAGGTTGGCTGTCGTATTCGGATGCGTGAGAGCATTGCCGCGATGGGACGGCTCCAATCTCCTTGTTTGCGTATTTCGGCATATCTGGTGCGCCATGATCTCAGCACGCATCTTGCCTCAATGTTTGCGGGCGTGCGCCCCCGCATCGTCACAGCTTGCACGTTCGCCCGCAGCAACGCACCCTTGCCGCGCGGCCGTCGTCGGCCGACACAACCGCACCATGCCCACCGACTTCGACTGCCGCAGCTGCGGCGCGTGCTGCTGCAACCCCAAAGCCAACCAAGCGGCCGGCTACCGCGACTACGTCGAAATCCGCAAGCGCGACAACCTCATCCACAAGCCACTGTTGCTCGAGCGCTATGCCGTTCGCAATCCCGACGGCATCTGGCACCTGCAGCTGACCGAGGCCGAGCAGCGCTGCGCCGCGCTCAAGGGCCGACTGCGCCGCAGCGTCCGCTGCGAAATCTACGCCGACCGGCCCAGTTCGTGCCGGCAAGTGCAGGCGGGCACCGAGGCGTGTCGGCGGGCGCGCGCTGACCTGGGCATGGACCCCTGACGGCCGTTGCCTGTCGCGAACGACCGACGTAGCATCGCCGCCCACCCGTTGCTCCCCCTGGAGGACCGTATGAACCACTTACTCTGCACTTGTGTTTGCGCGCTGCTTCTGTCTGCCTGTGGCGGTGTCGCAGTCGCCCCCAACGCTGCCCCCGCGTCTTCTGCCGGCGAGACAGGGATTGACCGCCCCGGCCAGGACTACAAGGACTTCGACCTGACCGCTGCCGATCCCAAGCTGTGCCTGGACGCCTGCCTCGCCGAAGCGGAATGCAAGGCCTGGACTTACGTCAAGCCCGGCGTGCAAGGCGACCAACCGCGCTGCTGGCTCAAGAACGCAGTGCCTGATCAGGTCAAGAACGACTGCTGCGTGTCCGGGATGCGCACCGGTGGCAGCAGCACCCTGGAAAAGTAGCGCCGGCTAGCGCAACAGAATCGCGCCAGTATTCCAGATGACGCCTTCGAGCTGCGGCCCCTCTTCGCGCGAGCGGATCTGGAAGTCGGCTACCGGACTGGCAAACGTCTGCAGCTTGCTGAACACCGGGCTTTTCTGGCCGTTGGCCAACGTCATCGAAGTCGTGTTCGGCGGCACCAGCCCCGACAGCGGGCCGGCGCAGAAACCGCCGACATAGACGGTGCCGTAGCAGTCCAGACCCAGGTCGAACACGTTGCCGCCGCCGCCGGTGTAGCCGGTCAACTGCAAGGCCTCGTAGCGCAGTTCGGTGTAACTCGGCCAGTTCTTGCTGATCTTCTCGGCGACGCAGAAGTGGGTGCTGCCGGGCGCGCCGTCAAAGCCGTCCCAGGTGCGCCACTCGGTCGCGGTCAGCTGGCACTTGCCCTGGGTCGGATTGACGTTGCTCATGGTCAACAGCTTGAAGGCCCAGCTGTTGTTGATGACCATCCAGCCGCCGCCGTGGATGACCATGTCGCAGCCGACCTGGTACTTGGCGCCGGTACCGACAAGGCCGTCGGGATCGAGCCAGTAGGTGCCGGTGGGTGCCGCCGGCCACGCGGCTTTGATGGCCTTGCAACTGGTCGCCGGATTGATGTCGGCGCCCGGTGAGCAGGTGCCGGCGAGGCACACGCCGACATCGCCGCATTTGCTGGTGTTGGCGACTGCCGCATGGATGCAGCCCTTTGCAGCGTCGCAACTGTCGGTGGTACAAGGGTTGTTGTCGTCACAGTCTACTTTTGCGCCTCCGCACTTGCTCGATTTGCAGACATCGTCCTTGGTGCACGCGGTGTTGTCGTTGCAGGGCTGCGCGTTGGCCACCGCCTGGCAGCCCTTGGTCGCGTCGCAATAGTCGTCGGTGCACAAGTTGCCGTCGTTGCAGACGCTCGGTGTGCCACCGCATGCGCCGCCCTTGCAGACGTCGCCGCTCGTGCAAGCGTTGTTGTCGTTGCAGACCGAGGTGTTGGGTGAGACCGTGCAGCCCTTGCCCGGGTCGCAGGCGTCGGTCGTACACGGATTGCCGTCGTTGCAGGTGACCGGCGCACCGGCCGCGCACTTGCCGTCTTTGCAGACGTCGCCCACGGTGCACACCGAGCCGTCGTCGCACGGCAGCGCCAGGTTGGCGGTCGTGCAGCCTTTGGCGGCGTCGCAGGTGTCGAAGGTACAAGGGTTCTTGTCGTCACAGCCGACGGGCGAACCGGCCTTGCACTGGCCGGCGCTGCAGACGTCGTTGGCCGTGCACGCGTTGCCGTCCGAACAGGCATTGGCTGCGGGGGTGAAGGCGCAGCCGCTCGCGGGCAAGCATGCGTCGGAAGTGCACACGTTGTTGTCGGTGCAGGTCAACGGCTTGCCCGCCGCGCAGTTGCCACCTGCGCAGGTGTCGCCGCTGGTGCACGTATTGCCGTCGTCGCAGGGCAGGGCGTTGGGCGCGTAGGCGCAGCCGCTGGGTGGGTTGCAGCTGTCGGTCGTGCAGACTTTGTTGTCGTTGCAAACCAGCGGCTTGCCGACCGTGCAACTGCCGCCGCTACACACGTCACCGGTGGTGCAGGTGTTGCCGTCCTCACAAGGCGTCGTGTTGGGCGTGAAGGTGCAGCCGGTCTTGGTGTCGCACGCGTCGGTCGTGCACGGGTTGCCGTCGCTGCACTGCAGCTTGGCACCGGCACCGCACGCGCCGTCTGCGCATTTGTCGCCC
>CAXRHS010000413.1:0-6568 GCA_964230235.1 Myxococcota bacterium | reverse complement strand
GTTGAAGGGCACCGGCCGCAGATCGGGCGTGTCTTCGGCTTTGGTGCCAGTCTCGGCGTTCAGGTTCTGTTGCTTGATGTAGCACACCAAGGCCCGGTGCGCCGACGGCTCGGCAAACTTGCCGTCAGGCTGCATGTCGATGACTCTTTCGTAGATGGCGGCAGCCTCTGGCCAGCGCTCCAACTGGTACAGCGACAGCGCGTGGTTGTAGCGCATGACGTAGCCGTTCTGGCCATCGGCGAAGTGCTCGCCATACATCCGGTAGATCTTCTCGGTGGCGTCGAGCGTGGCGGGATTGAGGGTGCCTTCGTACTCATGGTGATAGTAGCTGGCGACCTCGGCCAACAGCCCCTCCAAGTCCGCTTTGCGCTTTTCGCTGGCCTTGAAGCCGCTTTCCAGGGCATTACCCAGCAATGCCACGGACTTGACCGTCTCTTGGAGGTCGTGCATCTTGTAGCTGTTCTCAAGCCGCAGCGCGACGTAGCGCACCATCTGCTGGTCGTCTTTGGCGAATTCGATGAGCTGGTCGATGACTTCGTTGGACTTGGCGTAGGCCGAGACTTCGGTGTAGTACAGCGCCAGCATGTCGAGCAGCATGACCTCGCTGGTCGGGGCCACGCGTTTGAAGAACGCCAACGCTTCCTTGGGCTTGCCGATTTCAGCCCACGACCGCACCAGGTATTTGCCGGCGTCTTCGACAAAGGTCACACGGCCGCGCTTCTCGCTGATTTCGGTCTTGCTGTAGTCGAGCACGCGGATGAACGCCTTGACGGCGTTGTCCCAGTTCTGGGTGTTGTAGTGCACCCAGGCGATGTAATAGAGGCCCCAGCCGTAGACAGCCGCGTCGGGGTGGTCGAGCACCTTGCTGTACCACTTGATGGCCTCGCCGCCGTTGTTTTTGCCAAAGTAGTAGTTGCCAATGCCAAGGTAGGCGTCCGGCACGTAGTTCGAGCGCGGCGTCTTGCGCACTAGGCGCATGAACGCGTCGACCGCCTCGCCCGGTCGCTCGAGCTCGCCCAGGTGGTAGCCCAGCGAGTACAACACCTCGTCCAGCTTGGCGAACCGCGGGAACATCCGTTCGATGCGCTTGAGGTGGTTGACCACGTCGAGCTTGGCGGCGCGGCCCTGCTCCATCAGGTTCTGCTGCTGAACCTTGCAGCGCCGGCGGTCCGACTCTTCCTCTGCCGCGTTGATGCAGGTCTCGATCTTGACGTCATACGCCTCGAGTTCGTACGCCAGCGCGCGATCCCACAACACGTAGCTGATTTCGAGCAGGGTGTCGGCTTCGGTCTCCGAGCCGCGCTCGATCTCGAGCACCTCGCGCAAGATGTTCAGTTCGTCGTCAATGTCTTCGACGCTTGAGCGCTCGCGGTCGCGGCGCTGCTCCGGGCCGCCCGGGCCGCTGGCCGCCGGGCCTCCCTTCTTGGCTGCTGGCCCGGCCTTGCCGGCCGCGGTCTCTTTGCCGGCCGCAGGCGCCGCGCCCGCCTTGCCGGCGGCTGCACCGCTGGCGTCCTTGCGCTTGATGACTTCGACTTCGCCTTTCTTGGCCGCGTCTTTGCCGCCTTCTTTGCCCTTTGGCTCAGCGGCGACTGCCGCCGACGCAAGCAGCGCGGCGCAGGTGGCAATGGCGACAAGGCGCCAGGTTGGGATGCAAACGGAGCGTTTCATTTGCCGTCCCCCGCTTTGTCCGCGCCGCCGGCGCCGGCCTTTTCCATCTTTTCGCCCGCTTTGCCGCCCACTTTGGGCTGGGCTGGACCAGACGCGCCGCCCGGCAGTTCCTTGGCTGTGCATTTGCTGCGGGTGTCGTAGGTGTAGCCGCCCAGTTCGTCGCGCCAGTAGCTGCCGTCGAAGGGCCACACGATGTGCTCGGCGTCTTCGCTGCGCGGCTCGCTGACCGCCTTGGCCGTTTCGGCCATGCTCTCGCGCACTTTTGCGCTGATCGAGCCACGGCGGGCTTTGAGCGACTCGTACTTGATGCGCAGGCCCTGCCGAATGATCTCGGTCAGGTCTTCGCGGACGCGCGTCAAGCGGTTGCGCGCCAGACCGCCCGCTTCGGCAATCATCACCGCGCGCACCCGGCCCATGTCGTCACCGAGCAACTGCGCGGCGGCGGTGGCCGTGGTGTTGCGCAACAGCTTCTCAAGCCCGGCGACCTCTTCGTTGGCCTGGACCACGGCGCCAAACGCCCGCTGCAAGCGCTTGTCGGACAACGCCACGTTGAAGATACGGCGCAGCGGCACCGACAGCGATTTCTTGTCGCGCGACAGCGTGAACAGGTAATCGTAGAACTCGGCGTCGCTGCGGGTGCCGGCGAGCTGGGCGTCGAGCTCCTTTTTCAAGGGCTTGTAATCGCGCAGAAACTTCTCGACCGTGACCAGGGTTTCGGCAAAGCGGCAGGTGCGGAAAAGGATGAGGGCTTCGAGCACCCGCGCTTCGGGGTAGTAGCGATCTTCGAAGAACGGCGAGTTCAACGTGTGCAGTTGGCCGAGCACGCGGTCGATGCGGCCGAGGCGAAAGTAGGTCCAGCCCAACTCGAACAGCGAATCCAGCCACGCGGTCGTACCTTCGGTGACGCGGTCGTAGTAGCGGCCGGCGGTCTCGAACTGCTCGGACGAATAGAAAAGCCGGCCCATCGACATGTTGGACAGGTCGCGGTAGTGCGGATAGTACGCGGGCGCGCCGACCAGATCCTCGAAACGCAAGATGTCTTTGAAGGCCTCGACCGCAAGGCTGAAGTGCTGGCTGGCGGCGTTGCGACTGGCCGCGGTGTCCTGGCTTTCGGCCTTGCCGAGTTGGACCTGGATGACGCCCAGCAGGTGGCGCGACTTGAGATAGGTTTCTCCGGCTTGCGGGCGAATCGGCGTCAGCTTGCCGATCGCTTTGTCGTATTCCCTGACGCCGTAGTAGTAGCGACCGAGCAGAAACCGCACCTCGTCGACGTCTTTCTTGTCGTGCACGGTCTCTGGGGCATCCGACAGGCGCTCCAACGTCGCCAGATCGCCAGGCACGGAACGCTGAATAAGCAAGAAATACTTGACTTTGTCTTTGTAGAGCGGGTGCTCGGCCTTGAACTGCACGGCGTCAAAACTGCGCAGCGCCGATTGGTAGAGCCCTAGCGCAAACAGAACCCTGCCGAGGGTGAACTGGGCTTCGTCCCGGCTGGGATCCTCCGGACCCAACGTGTCGAGCAGTTCGGTCAACTTGCCGAAGGCGTCATAGAACTTTTCGTCTTCGTACAAGGCCTTGGCTGCCGCCAGGTCGCCAGCGGCCAAAACTGGCGGCGGCGCGACGGTGGCACCAAGGGCAATGGCGATGCAGAGGCCGGCGCAGCGCGCGGTGGCGAAACGGTGCAGGTTCACGGCGGAGGGGCCCTCCCGGCTGCGGTCGCGCAACCCTTGGACGGCCAGTGGGCCGCCGCGGGTGCAAGCCGGGCAGTATTGCCTAAGTTGGTGGCGGAGCCAAGCGGGGGTGGCGGCGCCGCTGCATGGCCCTCGCTAGCGCAAAACCTCGCCGTCCGCGCCCACCCGTACCACCACCGCGCCCTTGAGCGGGCCATCGGCCTGTAGCGCCTCGACCTGGGCCTTGACTTTGCCCCAGTCGCCGACAACCAGCACTTGTGCCACGTCGGGCCGCACCCATGCCTTGGCCGCCGCAAGCACCGCTGCGGCATCGACTTTCTGCAAGCGCTGCGCGAACCCGTCGTAGTAGTCCCACGGCAGACCGAAGTAGCGCAAGCCTTGGAAAGTACTGCCAATCGACCGACCCGTCGACCACCGCGCGGGCAACGACAGCATCGCGCCGTCTTTTTCGCGCGTCAGTTCTTCGTCCGTCACCTCGGCCTCGCGCGCCGCATTCATCTCTTTGAGGATTTCGCGGATGCTTGGCCCGGTTGCGTCGGCCCGGACCGAGGCTTGGATGACCAAGACGGAGCCGTCGCGGCTGTAGCCATAGTTGCCGCCGGCGCCGTACGCCCAGCCATGTTTTTCGCGCAAGTTCTGGTTGATACGCGAAGAGAACCCCGAAGACAGGATGCTCGCCAAGACCTGGGTCGCGTCAAAGTCGCTGGCAATCCGGGCGGGTCCTGGGTGGAACACGGCCACCACCGTCTGCTCAGCTCCGGGAACGTCGCTGAAAAAAAGCCGCCCCGCGACGGGCGTGATCGCGACCGGCCCGGCGTCCGAGCGACCGAGAGCCCGCCAACCGCCCAAGCGCCGCTCCAACTGGTCAATGACCTGGGCCTTGGTGATGTCGCCGACCACGAAAAGGGTGGCGCCGGTGGGGCCGTGACCGTCGACGTGGGCGCGGCAATCGGCGACCGTCATCGCCGACAGCGACGCCTCGGTCGTCAACCACCCGCGCGGACTGGCCGGCCCATAGGCGAGCGCGCCCACCAACCGCGAGGCCAGCTGACCGGGATTGGATCGGGCGGCCAGCAGCGCAGCCTTGCGCCGACCAGTGATGCGACCCAGTTCGTCAGGCCGCAGACCGGGGTGCAGCAGCACTTCGGCAAAAATGTCTAGTGTAGCTGGAAGGTTGCGGGTCAGCGACGACAACTCGAACGACGTGTGTTCCGTCGTGGCGGATGCGCCGAGCGACGACCCCAAGTCGGCAAGCGCTTCGGCCAATTGCAGCTTGTCGCGCTTGTCGCTGCCGTCGCCCCACAGTTGCGTGCACACGCTGGCGCGGCCGCGGCGATCCGTCGGGTCGAGGCGACTGCCGCCAACCAATTGCAACTCGATCGACACCGTCGGCAGCTGGTGGCGCTCCACCAGCACGACGTCTACGCCGTTCTTGAGCTTGAAAAGCGCGGGCTTTGGCGATGGCGCCGGCCGCGGCTTGCCGGCTGGCGGTTGAGTGGCCCGGTACGGTTCGTCGACAAACTCCGGCGTCGCAGCGGCGGCCAAGGGTGCGGCCAGCGTTTTGGCGCCGGCGGACGCAGGCATCACGCAAACAGCCGCCCAGAGGATCACAAGCGTTCTCATGACTTGCCCCCCTTGGCAGGCGCACCCGGTGCGCTCGGCGGTGGCCCCGGCATGGTCAGCACGAACGCTTGCGCGTCGGGCCGCAGCCACCGGGCAACGGTGTCGCGCACGGCCTCAGGCGTCGCCGCGCGGTAGCGCTGCAGATCCTTGGCGATCCAGTCGGTCTGTCCCAGGTAGTGGTTGTAGCCCTGCAAGACCTCGCAGCGCGTGTTCAGCCCTTCCAGGCCCCAGACAAACGCCGCTTCGACCTCGATGACTGCGCGGTTGCGCTCGCGCTCGTCGATCGACTCTTTGGCCAGCTGCGCCAGCTCTTCTTGCACGACCGCGGCCGCCTTCTCGCGATCGGCCCCAGGTCGCAAGTCCACGGTGATGTGGAACGTGCTCGACAGCTGCGCACTGGCCTGATGGACAGAGACCGACTGTGCCAATTGCAGCTGATGGACCAGCCGCTTGTACAGCCTGCCCGTGCCCGCATTGCCGAGCGCATGCGCCGCGATGTCCAGCTCGGCATCGCCCGCGGCATAGGTCTTGGGGGTATGCCAGGCCCAGTGCAGGCGCACCAGCTTGGCCAGCGGATCGGCGACGACTGTGCTTTTGGCTGCCGTCAGCACTGGCGCAGCCACCTCCGTGTGCGCGGGTTTGGGCGTGCGGGGAAAGCTGCCGAACCACTTGTGCACCACCTTCTTGACCGTTTTGGGGTCAAAATCGCCCGCGAGGCACAAGGTGGTGTTTGACGGCACATACCATTGCCGAAAGAACCCGCGAACGTCTTGCAGGCTGGCGCGCTCCAGGTCTTCGTGCAGGCCGATGGTCATGTGGCGGTAGGGGTGGCCCTCTGGATACAGCAGCCGATTGATTTCAAATCGCTCCTTGCCGTAGGGCACGTTGTCGTAGCGCTGGCGCCGTTCGTTGCGCACAACTTCGCGCTGGTTGTCGAGCGACTTCTGGTTCAGCAGGTCGAGCAACCAGCCCAGACGGTCCGATTCCAACCACAGCGCCGTCTCGAGCTGATGGCTGGGCACCTGCTCGAAGTAGTTGGTGCGGTCGCTGTTGGTGGTGCCGTTGATGCCGGTGGCGCCGACTTTGCGCAGCACCGGAAAATGCTGGTCCTCGCCGGCGTGCTTGCCGCCCTGGAACATCATGTGCTCGAAAAGATGGGCGAACCCGGAGCGCCCGGGCACCTCGTCGCCCGAACCGACGTGCACCCACAGGTTGACGGCGACCAGCGGCACGGTGCGGTCGGGCACCAGGATGACTTCCATTCCGCCCGGCAGCTGATAGCGCTCGTGGGCCACTTTGGGCGCGTCGTCTGCCCGCGCCTCCAGGGTGGCGCTTGTCGCAAGCACCAATAGTACGATCAAACAGTTGCGCACAGTCACCCCAATCTGTCGCCGCGTGCGGCGGCCGCCAATTGTGGCCTGCTGTTGCGAGCTGGGCAACCCTTGCGCCCGGACCGCAAACCAATGACGATCGCAACCCTGCTGCCTGGCAAGGAGACTGCCGTGTTCCGCTACCTCGTCCCTGCATCCTGGTTGGTGCTCGCGCTGGCGCTGCCGGCCCATGCCGCAACCACCATCGCCATCGGG
>CAXRHS010000412.1:0-3607 GCA_964230235.1 Myxococcota bacterium | reverse complement strand
CCAGGGCCTGCGCGCGAGGATTCTACCGTCCAACGGCACTTACGGTCCGAGCATCCTGTATGGCCCCGCCGGCAACGCCAACGACGAGTTCCGCGATATCGCGGTCGACGGCGCGGGCAAGCACTACATCGCCGGCTACACCACGGTCAGCAACCAGCAGGGTTGGTACACGCGGTTGGCGCAAGACGGCACCACCGAGGTCAACGTCAACTTTGGTGCCACCGGTGACGACTGGTTCAACGACATCGCGCTCCTGCCCAACGGCGACGTCATCCTGGTCGGCCGCAAATCCGGCGGTCTGCCGTGGGTCATCCGTGCCACGGCTGCCGGGGTCGTGGTGTGGGAGAAGACCAGCTTTGGTGCCGTCGCGACCGGCGAACTGCATGGCGTTGCGTCAACGGGTGACGGTGGCTGGGTCGCGGTCGGCGAGTCGGGCAGCCGCGGCCTGGTGGTGCGCGGTGGAGGCAGTGGGGCGGTGACGTGTCCGTGATGCGGAGGCCGGCGTCCGGAGCCGTGCCAGCCCAGCCGCGGTTCCGCTAGCCGTCGTCGCCCCGCGGCCCGCTGCGCCCGCGCTTCTTCTCCGCGTGCAGGCGCTTGTCGGTCAGCCGCGCAGCCTTCTGCCGGCGCGGCACCTTGGTGGCGATGCGTTCGCTCGGCGGCACCCGCGCCTGGCGCACCAGTTCGGCCAAGCGTTCGCGCGCGGTCTCCAGGTTGCGCAACTGACTGCGGCTCGACAGCGCGACCAGGGTCAGCACGCCGTCCTGGCCCACACGCCGACCGGCCAGCGCCCGCAGCCGGGCCACGCTGTCGTCGTCCAGGCCGTGGGGCCCCAGCAGGTCGAAGCGCAGTTCGACCGCTGACGACGTCTTGTTGACGTGCTGGCCGCCCGGGCCGGTCGCCCGCTCTGCGGTCCACGACAAGCAGGCGGCCGGCAGGGTGTAGCTATCGTCGATGGGCAGGTCGGTCACGGCGGGCCAAGGGCGGCAGTAGGGCCACTTGCGACAGTGTAGCCGGCTTTCCGCCCGCGCGCCCCTGACCATGCCTGAAACGCCAGCGCGATCAACACCAGCCGAAATACCCGTGCGATTTCATGCGTCTGAACAAAGCCCCCCTTCGTGTTTGCCGCCCGCCGCCGGCCTGCGCTATAAAAACGGCCCCGTATGGACCGCGCCCCGCCCATCGCAGTCGTCGACTTCGCCGCCGTTTCGGCTTGCGGGCCGACGCGCGAAGACCTGGCAGGCTCGTTGCGTTCGGGGCGCTCGGCGCTGCGCGGTGCGGACGATTTCGGGCTGCCCTTTGCAACGGCGATTGGTGCGCTGCCCTTCGAGTTGCCGGGCCCAGCGAGCGACCTGCCGTGCCTTCAGCCACGTATCGCCCGGATGGTCGCCCACCTGCTGGCGAGTCTGGAGGCGCCGCTATCGCGCGCACGCCGCGAATTCGGCGAGCGGCGCCTCGGCATCGCGCTTGGCACCAGCAACGCCGGCATGCCAGAGACCGAAGTCGCGGACCGTCATCGCCGCACAGCGGGTGCGCTGCCGCCAGCCTATGACTTTGTCGCCCAGCACGCCTACGACGGCGTGGTGATGGCCGCGCGCGAACTGACCGGCATCGCGGGGCCAGGGCTCGTCGTTTCGACGGCTTGCAGCTCCGGCGCCAAGGCCTTTGCCGTCGCAGAGCGCTGGCTGCGTCTTGGGGTCGTGGACGCCGTGCTGGTCGGCGGCGTGGACCCGCTGTGTCAAATGACGCTGCGCGGTTTTCATGGCCTTGGCGTGCTCTCGGCGGCGCCTTGTCGGCCGTTCGGTGCCAATCGCGACGGCATCAGCATCGGCGAGGGCGGCGCGCTGTTCCTGCTGCAGCGCAAGGGCGCGGCGCTGGCTCACCTTTGCGCCGTCGGCGAGTCGAGCGATGCCCACCACCAGAGCGCGCCACACCCGGAAGGGGAGGGCGCGGCACTGGCGATGCATCGCGCGTTGGATCGCTCTGGCTTGTGCAGTGGCGACGTCGACCACATCAATGCGCACGGGACGGCCACGCCGCTCAACGACGCCGCTGAAGCCAAGGCCATCGCACAGGTCTTTGGTGCTGAAGTCCCCGTGGCCTCGACAAAGGGCTACACCGGGCACCTGCTGGGCGCTGCCGGCGCGGTAGAGGCCGCCATCGCGATGCTGTGCCTGCGCGACCAATTCTTGCCAGCCAGCTTGGGCGCAGAGGACGGCGACCCATCGCTTGGCATCTGCGTCAACACCAGCAGTCGACCGGCGCGCCTGCGCGCCATTGCCAGCAACTCGTTTGCATTCGGCGGCAACAACGCCTGCGTGCTGTTGGGGGCACCGTGAAGCTGCGCGTGCTCGCAGTTGGCGTTTGGCTGCCGGGCGTGGCCGACAATGCCATTTGGCTGTCGGGGGCGCACACCGATACACAGGCCCTGCCGGCGGCGGCGCTGTTGCCACCGATGACCCGCCGGCGCTGCAGCGCGCTGACCCGCGCGCTCGCCGATGTGTTTGGGCAGGTCACGGCTGGCACCGACCGCGGGCAGGTGTGTTCGGTGTTTGCTTCGGCCTACGGCGAGACCGGCGTGCTCGCCGAGCTGCTGGAGCAACTGGCGCTGGGCGAAGATCTGTCGCCCATTCGCTTCTCTGGCAGCGTCCACAACGCTGCCGCCGGTCAGGTCTCGATCGTGTGCGGCAACCGCGCATTGACGACGTCGATTTCGGCAGGTCGCGACACTGTGGCCATGGCCATGCTAGAGGCACAGGGCCTTTTGCGCGACGGCGTGCCGCAAGTGGCGGTGGTGTGCGGCGATGTCCAACCGCCCACTGGGCTTTCGAGCGAGCGCTACACACCGCTGGCCGCCGGTGTACTGCTCGATGCCGCGCCTTCGAACGGCGACGAGATGGCCTTGCTGGCCGACCTGATGGATGACGCGATGCTCGCCGATGTCGAGTCGCTGCCCGAGGCGGTGTGGGCGACCCCGTGCTGCGGCGCGCTGTTGCTGGCAGATACCGTGCTGCGCCAGCGCAGTCTGCGCATTGGCCTGTCGCCGCACGGTGGCCAGGGCTGGGGGATCGACGTGACCTTTGCGATGCCGCCGCCGCCGGAGGCCGCGTGAGTGCCTACCCGCCGGTGGCCGATCTGGTGCCGCACGAGGCACCCATGCGCCTGCTCGACGAGGTGCTCGAGGCCGGCGACACCCACATTGTGTGCGGCTATACCCCTCGGCCTGGCGCGCCGTTCGTGCAAAGCGATGGCGTCGAGGCCGTGGTCGCCCTGGAATACATGGCCCAGACCATCGCAGCGTTCGCAGGCTTGGAGGGCCGGGCCCAGGGCGTGCCACCGAAAATCGGCTACCTGCTGGGCTGCCGCCAGCTGACGCTGCACCGCGCAAAGCTCGCAGTCGGCGTGCCGTTGCGCATCGACGTGCGCCGCGTCTTTGGCGATGCGGCGCTTGGCAACTTTGCCTGCGTGATCCACGATGCGCACGGTCCGGTGGCAGAGGCGCAGTTGAGCGTCGCGCAGCCGGGGCCGGGCATGGCTCTGCCGGGAGATCCCTAACATGGCGCGCGCACTGGTCACCGGCGGCAGTCGCGGCATCGGCGCGGCGGTGGCG
>CAXRHS010000411.1:0-3487 GCA_964230235.1 Myxococcota bacterium | reverse complement strand
AAAGGCCCCAACCTGACGCTGCACGCGGTCGCCGGCGCCAGCAACGCCGCCGGTCCGTCGGCGGATGGCAAGTACACGCTGCGCTGGGGGTTCCTGGCGTGGCTCAAGGCGTGGCTGGGCAAGTAGCCGCAGCCGGGTCGGCGCGGCCGGCCCACAACTTGGAACCTGTTCGGAGGCACCATGCAAGGGCAGTTTGGTTTGTGGATTGCGCGCCGCGCGCTGGCAACGGCCGTGGCCGTGGGGCTGGTGGCGCACGGCGTGGGGGCAACCGACGCAGCGGCAGTGGTGCCGGGCCAGGCGCTCATTGAAGGCAGCCTGGCGACCGCTGGCGGTTCGCCGGCCGCCGACGGCAGCTATGGGGTCAAGATTGGGCTCTACAAGGACGCCCAGGGCGGCGCCGCCCTGTGGGCGGAGTCGGCGAGCATCGAGGTCAAGTCCGGCCAGTTCCAGCACGCGCTGGGGTCGGCCGCGCCGCTGAGCCAACCGGTGCTGGCGGCGGCGGCCTACATCGGCATTGCGGTCGGATCGGACCCGGAGCTGCCGCGCAAGCCCCTGCATTCGGTGCTGTACGCCGCGCGCGCCGGCGTGGCCGAGAACATCGCGTGCTCGGCGTGCATCCAGGCGGCGCACCTGGACACCCAACTGGCCAACGACATCAAGAACACCATCAAGGCCTCGGACCTGTCGGACGTGGCCAAGAGCGGCAACTACGCGGACTTGCAGGGCGTACCCAACCTGCAGGCCTACGCCAAGACCACCGACCTGAAGAAGGTGGCGCTGACCGGGTCGTATGCGGATCTGGCCGACAAGCCGGCGCTGCCCAAGGCCGGCGACGTGTGCGGGACCAACCTGGTGGTCAAGGGCCTCAAGGCCGACGGCAGCCTGGACTGCACGGCGGGCGGCGGCGGCAACCTGCCACCCGACGGCATCGACGACGTGTCGAACCAGTTGATCTTCAATACCTTCGTCGACAAGAAAGCGGGAACGGCCGACGTGCAGATCCCCGACTTTGCCGGTCCGGGTGTCAGCGATGTGGTGGACTTTCCCGACATCGGGGTCACGCAAAAGGTGTGGATCGAGATGGACCTGAGCAACTCAGACATGTCGGCGATCAAGATCGAGCTGTATGGCCCGAGCATGAGCACACCGTATCTGCTGTACAACGGCGGAAAGACTGGCAACACCTTGAAGGCCAAGTTCAACGACGACACGCCGCTCGTGTCCGGCGACATGGACAAGGACTGGGTCGGCAAGAACATCAAGGGCCTGTGGTCGATTACCGTCCGCGATCTGAAGGACAACACCCCGCAGAACATCGACGGCAAGTTCAACTGGAGCGTCAACATCCAGACGCTGTCGAACAAGAAGATCCAGATCAAAGGCGACTTGATTGTCGATGGCAACATCACGGCCGGCGGCACCAACCCGACCACGGCCGCCAGCGTCTATTGGGCCGGCTCGTTCCAAACCTACTCCAACGGCAACGGCGATTGGTACGCCAGCAACAACGCCGCCGTGTTCGGCGGCCTGAACGGCTCGACCTGGACCGACGGCAATGGCCATGCGGCGAACATCGGCAATGACTTCAACTCGCTGCGCACCATCTTCAACCAGCGGCGCGCGCTGGCGCCCAACACCGTGGTGTGCTCGGAGATCTGGCCCTACACCAGTTCGACCACTGGCCGGGTGTGCGGCGCGGTGTTTCGGGTCAAGAACACCACGGCCAATGCCGTCAATTGGCAGTTGTCGTTCTACTACACCTCGTACTCGGGGTGGTCCGAGACGGCGTCGCTGTCGATCAATGGCGCAACCACTTGGACTTCCAACAACAATGCCTGGCCAAACACGGGCGCACAGGTCAACGTGTCGGTGCCGGCAAACAAGACCAGCACGGTGGTCGTCGTCGCTCCGTCTTCGCCCGGCTACGGCAACAACCAGCGCGACAACTACCTGGCGTTCTACAACAATTCGCTGACGCTGCCGACCGGCCTGCAATACGTCGACGACTACGAAGTGGTCCAGGGTCCGTGGAAGTAGCCGGCATCTGGCGATGCCCGATCTGCACGGCCGAAGGCGCGGTGGCACCTGGCTGACCGTCTGCCTTTTGGCGTGCAGCGCCCCGCCGATCGGCCCCGCCGCAGCGCCGCCGCCGGCCAGCAAGCCCGAACCCACCCTATGGGCCGGCGGCCATGTCACCAAGGTACTTGCCCCTGACCGCGTGGTTGTCAGCCGCGGCAGCGACGATGGCATGGCGCTCGGCCGCGCCGACCTGACCTTGCACCCGCTGCTGCCGAGCGACGACGGCAAACACAACTACCTCGAAGTCGACATCCGCATCGCCCGCGGCGAAGTCGTCGAAGTGCGACCGACCGAGAGCGTGCTGCGGCTGTCGGTCATCGCCGAACCGGTGCAGGTCGGTGCCTTCGTGCAGTATCGGTGGCCGATGCCCGCGGCCTGGCGCCACGATCCCCTGCTCGAGTGCGCCGCCATGGACATTGAACTGCGCTCGCTCGACCGCGACGAACCGATGTTTCGGCTCGCCGACCTGCTGCGGCAAGGGCCAGCGGTGGCGCGACCACCCATCATCGCGGCGTTGCACAAAGAAGTCCTGGCGCGCGCGGAGATGGCGCGGGACGTGTATACGGTTCGCGTGGAGGGCGGCGACTTCCATAGCCTGTCGCTGGCCGATGCAATGGCGCGCACCACGACCGCGCACATCGAGAAGTTCTTGGGCTTCGTGCGGGCTTTTCCGGGCAAGTACATCGGGCACCGCTGGAAGTTCGTCGAAGTCTACGCTACCTGGATCATCAACCGCACCCCAGACGGCGACCGCGACGTGGCGCTGCGCACCGCCAATCCGTTGCTTTTCGAGGGCAATTCGGCGGCTGAGCGCGGCGATTTCAAGACCGCCGAAGACTTGTGGCGACAGGCGTTGGCAGTGGTGCCCGATCTGGAGTCGGCCAAGGCGCGCATCAAGTCCGTCAACGACATCCGCGTCCACCGCGATGTGCTGAGCCGCGATCCCGATGACAGCGAACGCCGCTACAAGCTCATGCTGGCGTTGTTTGACCGGGCTGCGTATGCGCTCGCCAGCGAACAACTGGACAAGCTGGAGCGGGTCGGTTTTCGCAGTTGGGATGTCCAGCGCTACCGCGGGATGATCCTGGTGCGCCAGGGTCAGTACCAAAAAGGGCTCGCAATCCTGCGGGCAGCCGAAAAGGACAAGTCCAGCGCGGCGCTCAAGACCTGGCTGACCTACGCCGAGCAGATGGCCGCCATCCAAGGCGACCCCAAGGGCTACGCGGCCAAGCTGGCGCTGGGCAAGCTGCACGAAGAAGAACGACTGTGGGACAGCGCCATCGCGCAGTACCACGCGGCGCTGGACGCGGCGACCGATCCTGTCGCGCTGGCTGAGGCCCACCGCGGCCAGAAACGGGTCGCCGTGCGTCGCGATGTGGCGTCCGCAATCGACGACGCCGAAAAGGCG
>CAXRHS010000410.1:0-3792 GCA_964230235.1 Myxococcota bacterium | reverse complement strand
GGTCGCGCGTTCGCCGCGTGCCTGCGCCCTACCGCTCTGGCCTCGCCGCGATCGCCAACGCAGCCGATGGATCCGCCGCTGTCAGTTGCAGTTCTTTGACTTCAGCTCCGCCTCGTCGTCGGTGCGCCACTTGACCGAATTGTCGCGAAAGCAGGCGGCGCTTTGGAACTTGCCGGTCGGTGTCCACTCGGTGTGCAGACCTTCGATCTTGTTGGACTCATAGCGCTCTTCCATCCGCTTTTTGCCGCTTTCGTACCAGGTCGTGTGCAGGCCCTGGCGCTTGCCGTCCTTGTACTCGTATTCCTCTTTCTTCTGGCCATTGGGGTAGAAGGTGGTGGTCGGCCCATTGCGGCTGCCGTCCTTCCAGTTGCTCTCTTCTTTCTTGATGCCGTCGCCGTCGTAGTTGATCCACAGGCCGTGCTTCTTGCCGGCCTTGTAGTCGATCTCCTCGGATTTCTTGCCGTCTTTGTGCCAGCCGGCGCAGCGCCCCTCTTCGGCGTCGTCCTTGAAGGTGCACTCTTCTTTCTTTTGACCGCCGTCGTACCAGGCAATGCGCTTACCGTGTCGTTTTCCGTTCTTGTAGGCGGTTTCGCTCTTTTTCTGGCCAGAGGCGTACCAGAATTCCCACTTGCCTTCCTTGTTGTAGTTGGCGTGGTAGCAGTAGCGCTCGGTCTTGGTGCGGTGCAGCGTCGTGCCCTCGGCGCACTTGCCGTCGGCGTCTTCGGTCGCGTTGTCCGGATCTTGCGGCTTGTCTGGGGCTTTAGGGACGCCCTTGCCGCTTTTGGCGGGCGCCGCCTGGGCCACGGCCGCCGCGAACGCGACCACCACACTCAGGGTCAACACCATGAAACGCTTGATCATTCACGCACCTGCCAAGTCCCATTGAGGGGCCAGATTGTAGCACCACCGCGGTCATAGCGGAACCGGCCCGCACCGCAAACCGGCCAACGCAGCCCGACGGTCGACCGTTCACTCGCCCCCGGGTTGCGTTGACGGCGACCGCACGCAGGCCCAGACTGCCGCACATGAAGCTGCACTATCACCCGCTGTCGCCTTTCTCGCGCAAGGCCCTGGTCGCGGTACTGCACCGCGGCGACCCGGTCGAGCTGCGCGAAATCCCTTTGGGCCAAGGCGCGCTGCAAGCGCCTGAATACCTGGCAATCTCTCCGTTTGGCAAGATGCCCGTGCTGCAGACCGCGACCGGCCCGATCATCGAGTCCACCTCGATCATCGAGTACCTGGAGGCGAGTGGTGCCCCCGCGCTGATTCCCGCCGGCAGCGCGCGGATCGCCCGCCATTTCGACCGCATCGGCGACCACTATCTGATTGCACCCATGGCCGAACTGTACTGGCAAACCGGCTCTGAACTGGTTGAAAAGGCACCGACATGGGTGCCTGCCGCCTGGCGCTTGTTTGCCGACCGCCTCGACGGCCGGCCCTTCGTGTGCGACGAGGGGTTTTCGCTGGGAGACCTCGGCGCGGCGATTGCCACGGACTATCTGCAGCGGATGGGCTGGCAGCCGCCGCCTGCGATTGACGACTGGCGCAAGCGCTGCTTTGCGGTGCCAGCGATGGCGCAAGGCCTGCAGATGGCGCTGCCGTGGGTCGAGCGCACCTTGGGTGATCGTCACCGCCCCCTGACTTGAACGCCGGTCGAAGCGCCGTGATCAAAAAGTCAGACGAATTGGCGCGGAAAGAAGAATCCCGTTGATACCATAGATCATTATTTGCAACTGTGCCGAGCCGACCCAATTGGCCGATGAGGCCGCGCTGACCTGGTCCACTGATCGCGGTGTCAGCGGCATAGTCTAAAAATTTGCACAACCTGCGCCAGGGCCTAGCCTGAACTTGCGGGCGAAGTTCTTGTCAAGACCCGCGTTGAAGAGACGGCGGGCACGGCCCGCGCAGGAGCTTGCAGCCATGGAGGATGACCCGAAAACCAACACCTGGCCGGTGCGTGCGCTGGTGGTGACGGCCACCGCGATGGCGCTGCTGGCCCTGGTCGCGCCGCAGGCATTCGGGGCGCCGCGCGCGACCAAGCCCACCGTCAACCCGTGGCCGGCGCCGCCATTCGCGGCGTGGGTCAAGTCGGACTATGGCTTCGTGCGGGCGCGGCCGACCCACGCCAGCAAGCTGCTTGCGCTTTTGCGGTTGGGCGACACGGTTACGGTAACGGGTTGTGCGCCCAGTTGCGACGCCACGCACCCGTGGGCGCTGGTCGAACCGCGCGGCGCCGTGCCGATGGGCCAGCTGCGCGCCGGCGAACCGGACGAGTCCGCCCCCCACAGCGGCAGCAAGGCCACCTACTTCTATGGCCGCACACCGCGCGGCGCGACGCCGGTGTTTGCCAAGCCAGACGCCAAGGCCAAGGTCATTCGCAAAGAAAAAGCGGAGTTCCGTCTGGCCTTCGTTCCCAACGCCTATTTGAGCGAGCAGGGCTGGCTGCAGCGCCCGGATGGCGGCTACATGCGCAAGGCGGACATCAAGCTGTTTACCCCGAGCACCTTTGCCGGGCAGCCCGATCCGGCCACGCCGCTGGCGTTCGTGCGCCGCAAAGTCGCGCTGCGGCCCAACGGCGAAAAGAAGCCGCCCAAAGACGCGGCGGCGATCCAGTGGTTCGCGCGCTACGACCGCCTGCCGGTGTTGGGGGTGCGTGGCGACAAGGTGCTGGTGCAGGGCGGCTGGGTGCCCAAGAGCCTGGTGCGGATCGTGTCGCCCGTCCAGCGCCCCAAGGACGTGGCGCAGACCGACAAGTGGATGCATATCGACCTGGGGCAGCAGGTACTGGCGGCCTACAAGGGCGACCAGATGGTGTTTGCGACCCTGGTCTCGACCGGCAAAAGCGGCCGCGCGTCGACCCGGACCAAGACCGGCAAGTTCGAGCTGTATGGCAAGACCATCCACAGTTCGATGCGCGGCAAGCCCTGGGACGACTACTTTGCCGAAGAAGTGCCGTATGTCATGCACTACGACGGCGGTCGGGCGCTACACGGCGCCTACTGGCACGACCAGTTCGGGATCGAAAAATCGCACGGTTGCATCAACCTGAGCCCAGCGGACGCCGCGTGGGTGTTCGCGTGGACCACCCCGGCGTTGCCCGAAGGCTGGCACAACGTGCTACCCAACAACTGGGATGGACCGATCGTGACCGTGGTGGTCGATTCGCCGCGCAAGCGCGAGACGACACCGCGCAAGCTGGCGTGGGCGACCGATCGGGCGGTTGCGGTCAACGACGCACCGATCAAACCAAACCACTAGTCGTTTCAACGATCTGAACGATCCCCCCCTTCGTTCAGACGGCGGCGACGGCCTGCGACCAAGGCGCCAGTGAGCAGCACCAAAAGGCCAGCGCCTGGGCGGCCGAGCGGTTGCGCGCTGCATGGGCCCGACTCTTGCAGGACCTGACCCTGACCGACCTGCGCAGCGCCGATCGCGCCGTCGGCCGATACGCCGGGTGCGTCGCCACCCCCCGCGCCGGTGCCGGCGTCTGGCACCCGGGCGCTGCCAGCGTCGTTGGCAGGCGCGGTCCCAGTCGTCTCGGCGCCACTGGCTGCATCGAACGGAACCGTTCCGGCATCTGTGGCGGCATCTGTGGCGGCGAGGTCGTCCGGTTGGGTCGCGTCGAGGTCCGTACTGAGATCAGACCCAGTGGCGTCGCCCGCTGACGCATCGGGGGCGGCCGAGTCGGGCGCAGTGCCGGCATCGGCACCAGCATCGTCTGCGGTTGAACCCCCATCGGCCTCTGGCGGCGCAACCGTCGCGCACACAGCTGGCTGGGCACCAGGGGCGCAC
>CAXRHS010000409.1:0-4120 GCA_964230235.1 Myxococcota bacterium | reverse complement strand
CCCCGCAGCGCCGGCGCCTTGGCCTGCAACGGCACCAGATGGGTGTTTTCCATTTCCAGCCACAGCGCGCCCTGGTGCAGCCACAGAGCGGTGGACAGACCCGGCTCGGCCACGCCGGCCGCCGCCAGATCGAGGGTGTGGGCGACGGCGCCCGTCAACGGATCGAGGCGCCGCACCTGCCGATCGACCAGGCGGTCGAGCGTCCACGGCTGGCCGGTCGCATCGAGCACCAGGTCTTGGGCGGTGCGGGAGACCGGAAGCGTCCGCGGCGCGGCGCCTGCCGCGAACACCAGGATGCGCTGGTTGACTTGGTCAAGCAGCCACACGCTGCCGTCGTTGGCGACATCGAGCGCCATCGGCCCTTCCAGGTTTTGTTCGCCCTGGGCCACGCGGCCGGCTTGCATCGGGCCAGTCCCCCACGGCAATTGCGCGACTTCGCTGCGCTTCCAGGCGGTCTGATCTACCACGGCCGCAGGCGGCGCACCGGCAAGCGGTCCGTCCCCCGCGATCGGTGCCGCGTGGGGTGCGGCGGCCTGCACTGCGCCGGACTGCATGGGCCGAGGCACCGTCGTCGGGTCGGGCGGCGCGGCTTGCGAACACCCCATCGCGGCAAGAGCGACAATCTCCGCGGCAATTCGGGCGACTTTTTGCTGCACCATCGCGCCTCTGCTCGGTCTGGCCGACCCGCCGGTTTTTGGCGGCGCAAGATGATCGGGGGATTCGGCTCTTTTGCCACGGGGTGTCACACGACTGACACCCAACATGGGGTGCACAGACCCCAGTTGGGCCAGGCGCTTGCAGCGCAGGCACGCACACGACGGATCGTCGGCCCGGCAGGGATGGGCGGCCCAACCAGTCGGCCACCCCAACCAACTCGGTGGCCCAAGGCGGTCGCCGAGATGGACCCGCGCCGCGCATAGGGCCTGTAAAAGAACAAGTCAATCGACACGTGCGCGGAGCGGAGCGGCGAGTCGACTTGCAAAGTCGCGCGCTTGCGACCTACCAAGCAAGCAGTGGGCCAACGTAGAAAATCGAGTAGATTTTTTACGGGCCCATAGCGCCAAAAGCGCCAACGGCGCGGCCCAACCCCGTTGCCGAAGTCGCGACCGCGCCGGAGCGCAGTCGTAGCCGTCGTTGGCCTAGGCCGCGATGCCCAAGCCGGTGCGAACGGTGTCGCACAACGCCACCACCGAGCGATCGGCGATGCCGTAGAACGCCGACGACTTGTGGGTCCGGCGGGTGACGATGCCGTTCTGCTGCAGCACCTTGAGATGCTTGCTGATGTTGGGCTGGGTGGTGCCGAGCTGCACGGACAGCGCGGTCACGTTGAACTCGCCTTGCAGCAGCTGGTGCACGAGGCGCAGGCGCAGCGGCTCGCCGAGCACGCGCAGACGGGTGGCCATCTGCAGGATCTGGTCATTGGAAGGAGCGGTGGCAATCAGCTTCTGGGACATGGAAACCTCAGGGCGCCCGCATGGTGCGGACGCGGTTGAGTGGTAGGTGCCGAGATCGACGCCGACCGCTTCCGATGCAGACCGCCTAGGGTCATCCGCGATTTCACTGGAGTCCTTTCCAAGGAATCGACCCGGGGGCCGCCCTGGAAACGAGTACAAAGAAATCACGCGCTCTGCAGCTTTGGTGGCACGACACGAGAGAAAGGGCGCGGCAGAGTCCGCGCAAGGGCCTTTGTTGTCGCTGGCCTTCGATTTCGGAACAGGGACAGGCAACGGACGGCAAGAAATGCCATCGCAGGCATTATAGCAAGGTCCCGCCCAGCAACAAGGTGGCGACCGAAAAATAGATAACCAGCCCGGACACGTCGACCAGCGTAGCCACAAACGGTGCCGAGGCGCTGGCCGGGTCGAACCCTGCACGCTGCAAAAGCAATGGCAGCATCGAGCCGGCCAAGGTGCCGAACACGACCACGCCGACGAGCGAGATCCCGACCGTCAAGCCAACCCGCAAAGCATGATCACCGTAGCTGCCAAACAGCGTATCGGCGAGCACGACGCGCAGCAGGCCCATCACCGCCAGCACCGCGCCCAGCGCAAGACCCGATGCAAATTCGCGGCGGGCGACGCGCAAGGCATCGCGGACCCGCAGCTGGCCCAGGGCCATCGCGCGGATGACCAGCGTCGAAGCCTGCGACCCCGAATTGCCGCCCGAACTGATGATCAACGGCACGAATAGCGTCAGCACCACGGCTTTGGCGATCGCGTGCTCATAGTGGGCCATCGCACTTGCGGTCAGCATTTCGCCCAGGAAAAGCACGCACAGCCAGCCGGCGCGCTTCTTGAACATCTCAAAGAACCCGGCGTCGAGGTACGGCACGTCAAGCGCTTCCATGCCGCCGAACTTCTGGGCGTCTTCCGTTGCCTCCTCGTCGACCACATCGACGATATCGTCGTGGGTGACGATGCCCTTCATGCGCCCAAAGCCGTCGACCACCGGCAACGCAAAGTAAGTGTGCTGCTTGTACTTTCGGCTCAGCGCCTCCTGGTCCATGTCGTCGCGAACGGCATCCACTTCGTTGGTCATCACATCGGCGACCGTCGCCCCGGCCGCCGCCTGAAACAACTGGCGCAGCGAGACGACGCCCAACAAATGCTGTTCATTGTCCAGCACATAGACGTAGTACATCGTCTCCAAGTTGTCGCGCGCCTGCCGCCTCAGGTACAGCAGCGCCTCGTCCACGCGCAGATCCGGCCGCACCCGCGCATAGCGCGTCGACATCAGCCCGCCGGCATCGTCCTCGGCGTAGGCGAGCAACACCGCGACTTCTTTTCGGTTCACTTCGTCGAGCAGGCTGAGCAGCGCCACCCGATCCTCGGCCGACACCTCCTGCAGCAAGTCCACTGCATCGTCGGGCGGCAAGATGCGCATCCAGGTCTTGCGTTCCAGCAAGGGCAGCTCGAGCAGGAACTCGGCCGAGTCGCGCGACGGCAACGCTGTGAAAAACTCTTCGGCGTCTTCGCGGCTTAGCGCGTGGAAGCCCGCGAACCGCTTTTCGCGGTCGTAGTCAGGCCACGCTTCGGTCAGCTCGCTTACCTGCACAGCGTCCTCAAGGGCAGCGCGATGGCGGGTGCGCGTGAACGCCCCAGCCGGGGGTGGCGGCATACCACCATCGGGCACCGCCGTCACCCGGCCGATGCCAGACTGGTGTCGGCGCGCATCGATCCATTGGCTTGCAGCAAGATCGCGGCCATTTCACACCACCCCTGGGCGGCAGGGCCGACGGTGTAATTGGGCCAGTGGCGCAGGCGCTGCCAGCAGTGGGCGACATCGGCGGTGCCGACGGTCAAGCCAAAGCGACCCGCTTGCCACAGCCCTTCGTCGTTGGGCGCGTCGCCGATCGCCAGCGCCGAGTGCGGAGCGCCCGTGGCCTCGCGGAGCACGCGCAGCGCGCCGGCGCCCTTGTCCGGCGGCTGCAGCGTCAGATGGATGTGTACGCTGGACCAGGTCAGATACAGCCCCAGCGCGGCGGCGGCGTCGCGGGCCGCGTCGAGCTCGGCGTCGCTGCGCCCGTCGCGCTCAAACGCTTGATCGGTCAAGCGGAAAGCCGAGCACGGCGCTGGCCGCCAATGCCCGTTGCCCAGCGCCAACGCAGCATTGGCCATCTGGGCGGGATCGACCGGCGGGCGCAGAAACACGATCGGGTGATCGGGCACGACCAGCACGCCACCATTTTCGGCGATTGCCTTGTGAAACGAGGGGATGTAGCGCGCAAGGCCGAGAGCCTCGCCCGCGGATCGGCCGGTGACCGGAAAAACTTCGACGCCAGCCGCGGCAAGTTGACCCGCCGCTGCGATCACCTCGGCGGGGATGCGACCGGCTTGCGTCATGGTGCCGTCGATGTCGGTCAGCACAACCCGTATGCCGCGCAGCGCGGCGAGGGCGGCCGTCCGCAACGACGGCCCGGGAGCAGTGCCATGATCGAGCAGCGTTTGCATGAGGACTCCACGCCGCGACCGATGCCGCCGGGCGGCGGAACGTGGCAAAATTCGGCCGCGGCCGCAACCACTGGGCCGAGTCCGGACCCCATGGCCGCGCCGACCCTTCGCCCCTACCAGCGCGCCGCGATCGACGCGGTGGTTGCAGCCCGCAAGCAGGGCATCCGGCG
>CAXRHS010000408.1:0-3259 GCA_964230235.1 Myxococcota bacterium | reverse complement strand
CAGCCAGGCCAGCAGCAGGCACCGGTCAAGCCAAAGCCGGAGGCGCCCAAGCCCAACCGCGACATCGCCGATCCTGGCGTGGTCAAAGACCAGACCACCAAAGCCGACGATCCCTACGCCTACAAGAAGAACGACCGCGGTGCGCAACTGTACGGCCCGGACGGCATCAAGGCGGGCGATGTGCGGCAAGGCGCGATTGCCGACTGCTACCTCGCGGCGGCGATGAGCTCCGTCGCGGGCGCCAAGCCAGACGCGGTTCGGCAATCGATCAAGGACAACAAAGACGGCACCTACACGGTGCGGTTTTTCGAGCTCGACTGGCAGGGCCAGAAGACCACCCACTTTGAGACGGTGGACGCCGACCTCGCCCACAATGGCGACTCGCCGGCCTATGCGCGCTCGACCGAAATGGTGGACGGCAAACAGTGGATGGAACTGTGGCCGTCGATCATCGAAAAAGCCTACGCAGCCTGGAAGGGCTCGTATGACGCCATCGGCCACGGCGGCGTCTCCGGCGACGTGATGACGGCGCTGACCGGCGAGCCAAGTCGGCAACAGAGCACCCAGGGCTCTGGCGAAAACGACGCCCTGTGGACCAAGATGAAGGCGGCCAGCGACCAGAAGAAGCCGATGACCGCCGGATCAGGCGACAAAGACGACCCCAAGTACAAAGACCCCAAAGCGGGTGTGTACGGCTGGCACGCCTACACGGTCTTGGGCGTCGAAGAGGTCAAGGACGGCGACAAGACCAAGCGCCAGGTGGTCTTGCGCAACCCGTGGGGCAAGCGCCGACGCGATTCGGACGCCGCCGCGGTCGGCGATACCGAGAACAGCACGGCCGGCGGCGTGTTCAAGCTCGACTGGGCCGAATTCCGCAGGCTGTACGACGACGTGACCATCAATGGCTAGGCGCCTGCTGGTCGTTGCGGCGCTGGTCGCCGCGTGCACAACGCCGTCGACGCCTCCATCCACCGCGGCAGACAGCAGCGATGCTGCCGTGGTCGATAGTGGTGCAGCGGCAGACGGGTCGTCGACGGACGCAGCAAGCGGCACCCAGACCTGGCAGCCGACAACCGACGTGACCAGCGTGCCACGCAATCCGGCCTGCGGACCGTTCGACGACAGCAAGCTCGGGCAAAAGCAAGGCTGGTCGGGCTACACCATCGGCAAACAGGTGTTCACCTGCAATGTCTGCCGCGGCGGCGATTCGCTGCTGCAAGGCAAGTGGCGGCAGATTGACTTCGCGACCGAAGACCCCGCCACGCCGATGGGCGACGACAAGGAGCTACTGACCGTCGACGGCAATGTGTGGCGCGACCGCATCGCCGGCAAAGACAAGGACGGCAAGGTCAAAGAGCAGACCGTCGACGGCTGGTATTTCTGCAGCGACGCCGCCGAGTGGCCCAGCAAGGACCAGTTCTGGGTGCTCGAGCAAGCGGTGCCGCCCAGCTTGTTTGGCAACAACAAGGGCAATGTGCTGCGCTTGCTCGCGCTGACCAAGGGCAAGGATCTGTTGGCGCTGACCATCTACGACGCCGTGGACAGCAAGACCACCAAGACCTACAACTATTGCCGGGTCGGCAGCACCATCAAGGGCCACCCGTGCAACGACCCGTTCGCGCCTTGACGGCCCGTGAAAAATCGACTCGATTTTCCACGTTGGCCCGCTGTTGGCCAAGTGGGTCGCAAGCTCGCGACTTTGCAAGTCGACTCGCCGCTCCGCTCCGCGCGTGTGTCGATCGACTTTTTTTGCGCGGGTCCTGATTGCGGACCCCGCCGTCCGCAGTTGCACCAAAGTCCCATGAACTCGACTGCTGTTGCGCGGCTTGCGGCCGCCGCTTGCATGGTTTTGGCTGGCTGCGCCGTGCAGTTCCAAGCCCCTACGCCCGATCTGCCCGATCGCAAGCCGGTGCTGCCGGCGCCGATGCTCAGTCACCTGGCCGCGGTTGCGCGCATTCCGCACGCGACGCTCGGTCGACTGGCCGAGGGCCACCTGGAAAAAGGCCAGTCGGGAACCGAGACCATGGGCGTGCTGAACGCCAACTGGCACGTCGCCCGCGATGGCCCGGTGACGGTGCGCGGCGACGACCGCGGGCGTCTTTGTTTCGTGACGCTGTTCAAGGGCAAGGCTGAAGCGACCGCGCTGGGCCAGCGCCTCGACAAGGAACTGCGCGGCCAGATGAACGCCTGTGCCCGGCCAGAACTCGACGCGGGCGCGACGCTGCGGATGCGCGAACCCGATGTGCGCGTGCTGCTCGACCGCTCGGCGGTGGGTGGGCCGGTCGGCTTTGTGATGGACGCGATCCTGACCAAACTACAAGCAGTTGCCGGCGATGCCGCGCTGGTCAAGCTGCGCGAACTGGCCGTGCCGACGCTCGACGCCCTTGGCCCGCTGCAGGCGATGCTGCAAACGCCGATCGCGTTGCCCGACAAAGCGTGCATCAAGCTGCGCCCGCAGTCGGTGCGGGTGACCCAGCCGATGATTGACCCGACGGCGTTGCGCATGGGCGCCAGCGTCGCCGCTCTGCCGACTGGCGAGCAGCCGTGTACGGATGGCGCGGACCGGACGGCCTTTGCGGGCAAGCTGCCGTTTGCGGTCGTCGATCACCTGGAAACGCCCAAGACCTTTCTGCTTTTGCCGATGGCCATGTCGCTTGACGCCTTGCAGAAGCCGATGGCCGACGAACTGGCGCGCATCGGCGTCATGAAAACGGATCAGGGTTGGGTCAAAGTCACCGGCGTGCGGCTGAGCACGGCGCGCGGGGCGTTGCTGGTGCACGCGGCGATTGAAGGCGAGATCCAGGACTCGTTTCTTTTCATCCCGATCCGGCGACCGGTCCGCGGCGAAGTGCTGGTGTGGGGCAACCCCGAAGTCGATCGCGACGGCGTCAAGCTCGCCAACCTGGACCTGGCACTGCACACCGACGACCGCCTGGTGGCGATGGGCGCGGCGCTCAAGCACTCGCAGTTGGTGGAAGTGGTGGCCAAACACGCGCGGATCCCGCGGGCGCGCATCGATGAGATGGCCAGGAAGGCCCTGGACGCGTTCAGCCAAGGCATCGTGATTGGCCGCGAGCGGGTGCCGGCGACGGCGCAGATCGAGCAACTGAACGTCGAGTCGGTGACGGCGGCCGGCCAGCGGGTGGAAGTGCTGGTGCGCTTTGTCGGCCAGGTGGTAGTCGGCGAGACGGCGCGCAATTAGGACCCGTGCAGAAATGAGTCGATCGACATACGCGCGAAGCGGAGCGGCGAGTCGACT
>CAXRHS010000407.1:0-2023 GCA_964230235.1 Myxococcota bacterium | reverse complement strand
GGGGTTTGGACGGTGATGGTCGTGTCGGTGTTGGTGAGGATGGTGCCGGGTATGGCATCGAAGAGCACGGCGCTGGCCTCGAGCAGGGCGAGGCCGGTGATGGTGAGCGTCTGGCCGCCGGCCGTGGTGCCCCTGGTCCTGACCATGGAGGCCGACCGGTTCGTGCACCTGAACCTGACCATCGCCGGGGTCAAGTCCGAACTGGCGGTGGTCCAAAATGAGCGACGCGAGTCGGTCGACAGCGATCCGGATGGCCTCATCGCGGAACACCTCGCTCGCCTGCTGCACGGCGCCAGTCCGTACGGTCATCCGGTCATCGGCTGGGCGACCGACCTGGCCGCGCTCAAGCGCGACGATGCGATGGGCTTCTACCGCCAGCACTACGTGCCAGCCAACGCCGCCGTGGTCATCGCCGGTAGCATCGATGCAACCGCGACGTTGACCGAGATCGCAAGGAGTTTCGGCGGTATCACAGCGTTGCCGTCGCCCGCGCGCGCAAAGCCCGCGCCAAATCCGGCCCTGACAACCGAACTGCGCCAGAACCTGACGATTGAAGCCGGCGCAGCCCGCTTGGCGGTCGCGTGGCCGACGGTGGCGCGCGATCACCCGGACGCTGCGCCGCTCGAATTACTCGCAGAGGCCTTGTGCGGCGCCGAGTCGTCGCGGCTGGACCGCCTGCTCATCGACGAAACGCGGCTGGCGAGCGGCATCAGCTGCCACCAAGGCGACACCCGCCTTTCCGGCAGCTTTGAGGTGTGGGTCACGTTGCGCCCCGGCCGCAAAGCAGACGAAGCGCTGGCCGCGCTGGATACGGCATTCGCGGCGCTGCTGGGCCCGCAACCGCTCAACGCCGACGAACTGAACCTGGCGCGGGTGCGCAGCACGACCGGCTTGTACCGGCAGCTCGCCAGTGCAGATGGCCGCGCAGATGTGCTTGGGCAGACGTGGGCGATCTCTGACACCCTGGCCGCGCACGCGACGTGGTGGCAGCGCATCGCCCAGGTGACCCCTGAACAGGCGGCGGCTGCTGCGAAGCGCTGGCTGGGCAAGCCGGGGCGGGTGGTCGTATTGGCCGACCCGGTGCCGCCCAAGGTGGCGCGGCGGCCGACACCGGCGGCCGATCGTCAGTTGGCGGTCAAGACGCCATGAGCGCGCGGTGCCAATGGCTCGCATGGCTCGCTAGCGCCGCGATCGCGGTTGTCGTTGCGCAGCCCATTGCCGCCGTGGCCAAACCGGCGAGAGGTGCCATGCCTGAGATTCTGGTCGTGCACCGGCCGTGGCCGCCGCTGGTCTCGGTACGGGTGTTTGTTGGCGGTGGATCGGCACTCGATCCGCCGGGCCGCGAAGGTCAGACCTTGCTCGGCTGGACTAGCGCGCTGCGCGGAACGCAGGGCAAGACGCGGTCACAGTGGCAAGCTGCGATCGACGCCATCGGCGCGCAAATCGAGGTGGCGGTCGACAAAAGCGGCGCCACAATCGTCGCCGACGCCGCGGCCGACCAGTTGGAGCCATTGCTGCGGCTGATTGCCGAGGCCCTGCTGACGCCGCGGTTTGACCCGGCCGAGGTGACCGCGCAGCGCGAAGAGCTGCTGGCAGACCTGCAGCACTTGGGCGACGACGATGGGGCGCTGTGCGACGACGCCCTGGGACGCTACCTGTATCGCGGTCAGGCCGCCGGCCGGCCGACCCAGGGCAATGCAGTGACGCTGCAGGCCATCGTTGCCGCCGACCTGCCCGGCTGGCACGCGCGGCAGGTCTCGGTCGGCAACCTGCGGGTGGGCTTTGCGGGCGCGGTGGACGCCAAACGCGCGCAGGAGCTGGTCAAAGCCACACTGGGCGGCCTGCCGAGCCGCGCGGCGCCGCGCCCGGTGGCGGTCAAGGCGGTGGCGGACGGCCGGCGTTTGCTGCTGGTCGACAAGCCGCGCCGGGGCCAGGTGCAAATGGCGGTGGCGCTGACCACAGTGCCCGCGCTGGCCCGCGAGTTCCCCGGGCTCTTGGTGGCCAATGCCGTGCTCGGCGGCAC
>CAXRHS010000406.1:0-2098 GCA_964230235.1 Myxococcota bacterium | reverse complement strand
CCGTAACGTTGGCGGCCACCAGGCGCGCACCGCGGCTTAGCACATCCGCACCGCCTTGCAGGCCATCGTACTTGCGGTAGGTATCGCCCGCCTGGGAAACGGCCTGCTTCGCCGTTCGGTTGACCTCTTCGAGGCCGCTTTTGCCATTGGCACCGAGCAATCGCACGCCGCGCCCGACTTCGTCCAACCCGCCCTTCACGCCTCCAAACTGGTGAAACGTGTCCACCATCGAACTGCCCGCCTGCTTGAGACTGCGCCAGTTGTCTGCGACAAGCCCGCCGACGCCACCAAATTGCTGGGTGATCGCGCGCGAATCTGCGACGCGCTGCGTTGCGGTCCGCCTAAGTTCATCGGCGCCTCCTTGCACGCCGCCATACTTCTTGTAGTCGGCCTTGACGTTTGCTGTGGCCTGCTTTGCCGTGCGACTGACGTCGCGGGCCACGCCGCCGACCCCCTCTTTGGCAATGATCTCACCGGATTCGTGGACCAAGCGGACGGCAGCCGGGGCGTCGGTCTTGGCCCATTTGTTGTAGTCGTTGATCCCGCCCAGGCTGCCAGTCTTGAGTGTCTCGGCCATGGCAACGGCGGCGTTGACTCCGCCGTTGATGACGCCCATCGGCCCCCAGCCGGGCGCGACTGCCTCGATGGCACCATCGATGGTGCTGAGGCCAGTCTCGTCCGCCAACAACTGGACGCCAGCGAAACCGTAGGCCGTCAAAGCCTTGCCTGCTGTCGTCCGGGATGAAGCGCTTTTCCAGCCCCTCGCCGCAGCGCCGGCCAGGCCGCCGACCTTCCCCGCATGGCCCACACCTTTGGCGAATTTGCCGACCTTGTCGGCACAGGCCGGCATGGGAATCCGGTTGGCCGCCTTGTTGAGTTGGCGGTTGACGGCCTTGCCTGCCCCGCCAATGCCAAGCTTTTCGCCATACTTGAGCGTGGATTTGGCGGCTTCGTGCAGGGTTCCAGGCGCGTCCGCGAGCATCTCGACTTTGCCTGCTGCGCTTTCGAGCTTCTCCGCGTGCTCTCCGGCGCTGATAATCCGCTCTGCCGTCGACGTTTCGGCAGGCTCGTTGGGCTTGCGGACTTGGCTTTCGGCGGTTCGGACGCGGTGCCCATGACCGGCAGATGCCGCGGTAACCGGCGCTTTGGCCGGCTTGGGTTGCGGTTGCCGTTGTTTTTGGTCGTACATGGTGGCCTCGAATTGGTTGGTTGTGGGCTGAATGCGGAAGGTGACCTATAGCGAATACGCTGCGGACAACGCCATTGCAGGATTGGGGCCAGGGCGAGGCCTTGAATGTAACCATGAAAATACTAGGGTTTTCTGGATACACAGTCGGACTCAGCCGTCCGAGCTGTGTCCGAGCCGCTGTGTGAAAAGCGTCAGCCCAATGGGCGCTGCACCACGCGGGATGCGGTCGGTGCGTCCTGACGTAGGCGCCCCGGAGAACGGCAGCGAAGCCGCCTGGATGCCTGCGACTCGCAGTTGGAGCGGCCAGGCAGGTGGCAATCTCGCGAGCCAGCGCCATGCAAAGGCGACCAATACTTACTTGCAATTATTAGGCAATTCCCGACCTGACCCGGCCAGCCGCGTCAGCAATGGACCTTTGCGGTGCCACCGGCCTTCTGTGAGTACGACAGGTCTTGTCGAAATGGGACGCCGAGCGGGATCGCCTGATGAACTTGGCCTCCACCATTTCCGCGTACAGCGCCCGCGTCGAGCGCAACGGCGCCAAGAACAGCGCCAGCTTCTGCTCAATCTCAGCGCGCGTGCCTTGGTTGTCGGCCGCGTCGCGCAATTGCAGCAGTGCCTCCACGACCTTGTACCGGGCCGACCACCGCTGGCTGTCCCGCAGACTGAACACCGTCTGCCAGTGGAATTTGGCCTGCCTGGCCAGTTCGCAATCTGGGTCTCTTTCCGCGTCGCGGGGGCAGGATTTCAGTATTGCGCCGAATTGTTCAAATCCTGCCCAAGCCCAAAAACGCGAAAGGCCCAGGATTTCTCCAAGGCCTTTCTGGGTCGCGGGGGCAGGATTTGAACCTGCGACCTTCGGGTTATGAGGGCGGGCCGCGGGCGTTGTCAAGGTCGAGCAGCGCGTGG
>CAXRHS010000405.1:0-6385 GCA_964230235.1 Myxococcota bacterium | reverse complement strand
GGTCGCCACGACAAGCCGATCGCCAGATCGCGGCGCGGCAGCAGCGTCAGGCCGAGCACACCAGTCGGCAGCACGCCGTTGCTGCCCTCGAAGGTCGCGTAGGAGTCGTACTTGGGGTCGGTGCCGGCGAACTGGCCGCTGTACACCGCCTGACTGAATTTGGCCGACCCGTGCGCAAGCTGCCCGGTCAGCCCAACCCGCAGCCAGTCGCCCCAGCCGGCCGCTACCGATGCGGAATAGTAGCCGATGAAGTAGTCCGTCTCGGTCAACGCATAGCGCTGGACGCCCTTGTCGGGGTATTTGACGATACCGATCGCGCTCGGCCCGGTGGCGCCAACGGCGAACGTCAACTCGGACAGCGGCCCGACCGCGCCCAAGCCATACGACAGCGCGCCGCTTGGACCCAAGAACGCGTCGGCCGAGTTCTCGACCGGGTCGCCTTTGATCGAGGTCGAGGCAAAGCGAACGTGCTGCTTGGCCAGGCGCGCGTCCGCGTACAGGCGCAGGCCGCGCTGCTGGGCCAGACCGGCCGGGTTGTACTGCAAGGCCAGGCCGTCTTGCGGATTGGCTGCCCACGCGCCACCGCGACCGATGGAAATGGTGCCGTTGTCGGGGTATTCGGCCCCGGCCGCCCACGCTGCCGTTGGCGCACAACAATGGGCCGCCACAGCTGCCACGCAACCGCCGCGGACCCAGCGCAGCACACCCCAGCGCAGCACACGGTCCCTGTTTGCCATCTCGCCCCCTTGCTTGGCCGGGTCAGAAGCGCATGCCCCAGGTGGCGCGGTGCTTGAACCAGCGCAGCGTCAGCCACACCGCCACGCCGGCGCCCACCAGCCCCGCGAAGAGCCAGCCCTTGGCCACCACCAGCCCGGTCGCGCCCCAGCCGGCGACGGCCTGCCAGCCAAGCTTGCGCGCCTGCGCGCGCGGACCGGAGAGAAGTTCACCGCCCATGCCTGCCACCTCGCCCGCCCAACCGCGGCAAAGGTAGCGCAGGCCGGGTCGGACTGGCAATTGGCGAGTTCGCGGTCAGCCCTTGATCTTGTCGTTGCCGGGATCGAAAAGCGGCCGCAGCGAGACTTTGGCTGGCACCCTTCGCTCTGCGACCTCGACCTGCCAGGACCCGGCGTCGATCCAGGCCTGCGTCAGCGGCACGCCGGCCTCGATCATCGCCAGACCGACCGCGCCGCCCAAGGTCCAGCCATACGATCCCGCCCGCACGTAGCCGACCCGTACGCCATCGCGCCACACCACTTCGGCGTGAAAGAGTAGCGGTTCAGGATCCAGCAGCTGCACTTGCAGCAAGCGCCGGTGCGGCACGCCTTGGGCCTTGAGGCGCTGGGCGGCGGCGCGGCCGACAAAATCGCGCGGCTGGGTCAGGTCCACCGCAAAGCCGAGCCCTGCCTCGTAGACGGTGTCGGTGTTGTCGATGTCGTGGCCATAGTCGCGGTAGCCCTTCTCCATCCGCAGGCTGGCCAGCGCCTTGAGCCCGGCGTGGCGCAGCTCAAAGGCCTGCCCCGCGGCCACGATTTCGTCGTACACATGCACGGCCTGCTCGGTCGGCACGTACAGTTCGTAGCCCAACTCGCCCAGGTAGGTGATGCGCACGCACAGCACCGGAGCATAGCCCATGGAAATGGTGGCGGCGCTGCGAAAAGCAAACGCCGCATTGCTCAGGTCTGCGTCGGTCAGCTGCTGCAGCAGGTCGCGCGACCGCGGTCCCTGGACGTTGATCTGCGCCCAGGCCCCGGTCACGTCGGCAATGTGGACGTTTTCGCCAGGCTGCACATGGCGGCGCATCCAAGTCAGCACATGCCGGTGCGCGGTGTCGCTGGCCACCACCCAGAACTGGTCCGGTGCCAGCCGCGTTACGGTCAGGTCCGCTTCCAGCTTGGCGTCGTCATTGAGCCACTGGGTGTAGGTGATGCGCCCGACTTGGCCGGTCGCGTGGTTGGCGCACAACCGGTCGACCAGCGCCGCGGCAGCGGGGCCCTGCACCGCGAACTTGGCCATGAACGACATGTCCATCAAGATGACGCCCGATCGCGCCGCTTCGTGCTCGGCGCGCCAGTGGTCGAACCACGGCTCCTTGCCAAAGCTGTGGCGGTCCACCCGCGGCAGCGTGCCGTCCGGCGCGTACCAGTCCGCCCCCTCCCAGCCGCTGACATCCTTGAAATACGCACCCTTGGCGGCGAGGCGCTCGTGCAGCGGCGACCGCCGGGCGCCGCGCGCCGTCACCAACGACTGGTAGGGGTAGTGGCAGCGGTAGACCATGCCCAGGGTCTCGGCGATGCGCTCTTTGCGGTAGCGCGGCGTGCACTGGTACGGGTGCAGGCGGTCGATGTGCATGGCGGTCACGTCGACGTCGGGCTTGCCGTGCAGGATCCAATGCGCCAGCGCCCGACCCATGCCGCCGCCGGTCAGGATGCCGATCGAATTCAGGCCTGCCGCCACGAAATAGCCGCGCAACTCCGGGGCTTCGCCGACCACCGGTCGCAGATCGGGGGTAAAACTCTCCGGTCCGCAAAAGAACTTGCGAATCCCCGTCGTTTCCGATCGCGGCACCCGCGCCATCGCTTTTTCGAGCCATGGCGCCATGCGATCCCAGTCTGGCTGGATCTCGCCAAAGCTGAAATCTTGCGGCACGCCAGCGACTTTCCATGGCGCCGCCACCGGTTCGAACAGCCCGATCATCAGGCCGCCGCCTTCTTCGCGAAAGTAGCCATATGACGACGGGTCTTCGAGCACCGGCAATTCGCCGTGCATGCCCGCCATCTTGTCGGTGATGAGGTAGTAGTGCTCGGACGCCTGCAGTGGGATGGTCACGCCTGCGAGGTCACCAAACTGCCGCGCCCACATGCCGGCGCAGTTGACCACCACTTCGCAGGCGATGTCGCCTTGCGCGGTCCGCACGCCGGTGACGCGGCCGCCCGCTTGCAGAACGCCCGTGGCCGCAACGCCCTCTAGAACCGTAACGCCTTGCATTTTTGCGCCTTTTGCAAGCGCCATCGTCACATCGACCGGGTTGACGCGGCCGTCTTGCGGCACATAGAAGCCGGCGAGCAGATCATCGGTGCGGGCCAGCGGGAACAACTCTTGGACCTGCCGCGGCGAAATCTCGTGCACCTCGACGCCGCAGTAGCGATTGAAAGCAGAGACCCGCCGGTACTCCTGCAGGCGATCGACGTCCGCGGCGACCTCAATGAACCCGCACTGCTTGAGGCCGGTCGCCTGGCCGGTCTCGGCTTCGAGCCGCGCGTACAAGTCGCGGGTGTACTTGCGCAATTCGGTCGAGGTCTCGGACGAAGAACCAAAAGTCACCATCAGTCCCGCGGCGTGCCAGGTGGTGCCCGAGGTCAGGCGATCGCGCTCCAAAAGCACCACGTCGCGGCAGCCCATGTGGCCCAGGTGGTAGGCGACCGAACAGCCGATGATGCCACCGCCGACCACACCGACGCGGGCGTGGGAGGGCAAGCGGACGTCAGTCATGGCGGGGCTCCAAGCGCCAGCGGGCGCGGCAAGGGGCGGCATGCTAGGCGGGGCGCGGTCCCGTTGTCGATTGCGGACTGCATTGGGGCCCAAGTCCCCGCCCAAGGTCACGCTTGCCACGGGTTGGTCGGGCGCAGGTTTGCTTTGGCGGCCAGGGTAGTATCATCGGGGCGCGCGCCGGCCCCGTGCGCCCGCGAACCAGACTTTGATGCGCTATTGCCCCCGCTGTGGCACCACCACACCGCAAGCCAATTGCCCAAACGACGGCACGCCGACCGTGCGGCAGGTCAGCGCCAACCGCAAGGAATTGGGGCCTGGCGATGTGATCGGCGGTCGCTACCGCGTGCTCGGTCAACTGGGCCACGGCGGCTTTGGCACGGTGTTTGACTCGGTGCACGTCACGACCGGCCATCCCGTCGCCGTCAAAGTGCTGCTGCCCATTGCCGGCGCGGAATCGGGCGAGATGTCGCGGCGTTTCTTTCAAGAGGCGGCGACGACCTCGCGCCTGACCCACCCCAACACGGTGCGGGTGTTCGACTTCGGCCAGACCGATACTGGCGAATTGTACCTGGCGATGGAGCGGCTGAGCGGCGAGACGCTGCAGGCCTTGTTGCAGCGTACGCGCGACCGCGGCGAGGCGCTGGACGAAAAGCAGACCGTGGACATTGGCGTCGCCGTGTTGCGCAGCTTGGGCGAAGCCCATGCCCTGGGGTTGGTGCACCGCGACATGAAGCCGGCCAACATCTTCTTGCACGAGATGGCCGGCGGCGAAGCGATCGTCAAGGTGCTCGATTTCGGCATCGTCAAGACCCACGACGCCAGCATGACCCAGGCCGGCAAGGCCCTGGGTACGCCGACCCACATGAGCCCCGAGCAAGCGATGGGCCACGACGTCAACGGCCGCTCGGACCTCTACTCACTGGGCGTGGTGCTCTACGAGTGCCTGTCCAGTTCGCTGCCGTTTGATGGCGACAATCCGCTGACGATCGTGATGCGCCACGTGACCGAAGCGCCCGAACCGCTAGCCGACCGCACCAACGGCCGGGTCAACCCAGAGCTGTGCGCCGTCATCGACCGGGCGCTCGTCAAACAACCTGCGGGTCGCTGGCAGACTGCGATGGAGATGCGCCAGGCCCTGGAAATTGCGATCGGCAACGCACCGCAGACCGGCATGTATCGCATTCCGGTGCCGGCTCGGCCCCCGGCGGCGATGGCCCCCACGCCCGCGCCGACCCCCATTCGGCCGCCGCAGGTCCACCGGGCCGAGCCGGCACCGCTCGTTACCCCGGTTCCGACCCCAGTACCGATGCCAGCGCGGGCGAAGCCGCCCATCGCGCGACCGGTTTCGGCGCAAATCACCCTGGACGACAGTGCCTCAGATGCCAAGACCGTCGCTCACTCCACCGCGCAGATTCGCGCCCACCGCGATCGCTACTTGCGCGAGAGCGGTGGCATTTTCGAGGTCGGCGCCGCGATTGGCGAAGACCACGAGGCCGAACCGGACACCGGCGGCCTGATGCCAATTGCGCCGCGCATGGACAGCCGCATGGCTGCGGTGCCGTTTAGCGTTGCCTTGCCCGACTTCGCGGGCGCCGGTCGCGCCCGGCCGACGATCGCGCCCGAGGCGGCGGCGGCCGACTTCCTGGCCAACCCGCGAATTCAGGGCATGGGCGCGCTGCCGATGATGGGTGGCCTGGCGAGCGGTTCGCCGTTCGACCTGATGGCCCAGATGACGCGGCCGCTGCCGATGCACCAGCAACCGGCGCGCCGCCAGGTCGAGACGCTTTGGCTGGGCGACGACCTGCGCCATGCGGCTTATGCCGATCCGCAGCATGAAGTGTTTCTGGTCGATCTTGGCGCCATCGGCCAGCAGCCGCTGAGTGTGCTGGATCTGGTCGATGGCACCTCGCTCGGCACCCACGGCGCGCTGGTCGAGGCGGTGGCGGGATCACCAGACGGCCGGTTGGTGGCCTCCGTCTGCGTCGACGGCACCATCTGGCTGTGGGACGGGGTGGCGGGGCGGTTGATCGGCGAGGTGCAGGTCGAAGCCACCCCGACCTGCGCGGCGATGGCGGCCGACGGCAAGCTGCTGGTGGTCGGGTGCGGCGACGGCAGCGTAGTCTTGTACGAACTGCCGTCGCTGGCGGTGCGCCGGACCCTGCGCGGCCACCGCGAAGCGGTCACAGCGGTCGCGTGCGCGGGTTCGCGCCGGCTGGTCGTCACCGCCAGCGAAGACGGCATGGTGCGCTCGTGGGATCCCGTCGGCGGTGGCGCCCGCCTGACCCAGCGCGCCCACGAGGGGGCGGTCGCGGCCGTGTATGTCAATGCTTCTGGCCAGATGGTCGCGTCGGGCGGCTGGGACGGCAAGGTCCACGTGTGGTATGGCCGCACGGGCGAAACCGCGCTCGACCTGACGCTGCACGACGACATCGTGGCCAGCGTCGCCGTGGACAAGGCCGGCAACTACGTGGCCACGGCTGGCGACGACCGCTGCGCCAAAGTGGTGCACATCTTGTCGGGCGAGGTGCGGGCGGAGCGCCGCGACTTTCGGACCGGCGTCAAGTTGGTGCGCTTTGCGGAAGAAGGCCAGATGGTCGCCGCCGGGGCATGGGATGGGACGTTTCGCAAGCTAAGCTGGTAGGGTTGGTCAATGAACCGTTGGTTCATTGACCTGCCCCTTTTGCTTGCTGGGTGGGTCGCGAGCTCGCGGCCTTGACGGCCGACTCGCCGCTCCGATGGGCGAGCGGATCGCGCGTTTGCCAGTTTGACCTGTTTGGGACGGTCAATGAACCGCTGGTTCATGGGCCTGCCCCTTTTGCTTGCTGGGTGGGTCGCGAGCTCGCGGCCTTGACGGCCGACTCGCCGCTCCGATGGGCGAGCGGATCGCGCGTTTGCC
>CAXRHS010000404.1:0-3463 GCA_964230235.1 Myxococcota bacterium | reverse complement strand
CCGCTGTCGGCGACGCGGACGACCCAGGCGTCGGGCGTCGCCGCAGACGTCCGCGCGCCTGCCACCAGCCAGCCGCCGGCCGGGTGCGGGGCCAGGTCGGCCGCCGCGTCGTCCACGGCACCGGGTTGGCCAAAATCGGCCTGCCAGACCGTGGATTTGCCGTCCGCGCCCAAACGCACCGCCCGCGCCTGCAAACCCTCGCCCGCGACGGGCCGCACGCTGCCCGCAACCACCACCTGGCCATCGTCGGGCACGTCCACGCCGACCGCACCGACCGCAGCCTCCGGTGCGCCGACCGGCAACGCGGCTTGCCATTGCACCGCGCCCGCGGCATCCAGGCGTTCCACGTGCCACGCGGTCGCCGTTGGCTGTCCGGGCAACGCCAACGGCCGACGCCCTGCCGCCACGTACCCACCCGCCGGATGCGGGGCCACCGCGCGCAGTTCCAGCGTGCCAGTTGGGCCGGCGTGGGTGATGGCGAAAAGCTTGTCTTGCTTGCCCGGCGCGCACACCCCGCCCAAACACGCAGCGCCGAGCAGGCATCCGTCTGTCCCCTCGCAGGGCACGCCGTCGTCCGCCGCCGAGACCACGCAAGCAAACCCCAGCGGTCCAGCAGATGTGCACGCCACCTGTGCGCAGGCGGCGACCGCCACCTTGCAGATGACCGCCACGCCCTTCGTGCACGCCCCTTGCACGCAGGTGTCGCCGACCGTGCAGCCGTCGTCGTCGGCGTTGCAGGCCTTGCCCTCCAGTGGTGCCGTCACAAACGCGCATTGGCCGGTCTTGGGGTCGCAACTGTCTTGCGAACACGGGTTGCCGTCGTTGCAATTGGCAGCCTTGTGCACGCACCCGGCGGCCGGGTCGCAGCTGTCGGTCGTGCAGACGTCGCCGTCGTCGCAGCTCAGGCTGGCGGTGGCCTTGCACGCGCCGGCCTTGCACGCTGCCGTCTTGGTGCACTTGCTGCCGTCGCTGCACGCGGTGCCGTCGGCGGCCGGTTTGAGCAGGCACTGGCCGGTCTTGGGGTCGCAGGTGTTCTTGCTGCACTCGCCGTCGTTGGTCTTGGGGCAGAACACCACGCTCGCCGGGTTTTCGGCGCACACCGGCGCGGTGCCGGTCTTGTCGCAGTACCAGACGCCATTACACAAGTCGCCGTCGTCTTTCTTGAGGCAATCTGCCGCGGTGTTGCACTCGCACACGTAGTCGCCCGGTTGGCATTTGCCAAACAGGCAGGTGTCGTTCTTGGTGCACGCCTGGCCGTCTTCACAGGCGGTGAAATCGGCGACCGGCGCCGGGCCGCACTTGCCCGTGGTCGCGTTGCAGGCGGCCTTGAGGCAGGTAGTGTCGCCGCCACTGGGACAGCTGATGACCGTCGCCGGGTTGACCTTGCATTTGGCGGGCACCGCACCTTTGTCGCAGTACAGTGTGCCGTTGCACAGGTCGCCGTCTTCTTCGACCTTGCAGTCCGCGTCGGCCTTGCAGGCACAAATGAAAGTGCCGGCGGCGCACTGGCCGCCCTGGCAGCTGTCGCCGTCGGTGCACTTGCTGCCGTCGTCGCAAGCGGTGCCGTCCGCGACCTGCGCGGGTTCGCACTTGCCGGTGTTGGGCACGCACTTGGCCTTGGTGCACGCGGTGTCGTTGACGGTCGGGCAGGTGACGACGCTGGCCGGATTCCACTGGCACGCGCCCGATTGCAGGTTGCAAAACAGCTTGCCATTGCAGAAGTTGCCGTCGTCTTTGCCCGCGCAGTCGGCGTCGGACTTGCACAGGCAGGTGTTGGTACCGGCCTTGCACGCGCCCGCCACACAGATGTCGCCAGTGGTGCAGCTGTCGCCGTCGTTGCACGGCGTGCCGGGCGTGACCGCGGTCGGGCTGCACAGGCCGCTCAGTTTCTGGTAGGTGTTCTTGATGCAGGCGGTGTCGTTGGCGGTGGGGCAAAGGACCACCGTCGCCGGGTTGACCTCGCAGGTCTTCTTGGCCTTGTTGCAGAACGGCACGCCGTTGCACAGGTCGCCGTCGTCCTTGCAGTCGGTGTCGAGGGCGCAAAGCGCGGTGTCGGTGCCGCTCAGGCACACCCCTTTTTGGCAGACATCGCCGGCGGTGATGACCTTGCCGTCGTCGCAAGGGGTTCCGTCCGCGGCGTCGTTGCTGGCGCATTGGCCGGTCTTGGCGTCGCAGCCGTTGACCTTGCACGGGTCGGCGCTGGGCTGGCACACCACCACGCTCGCCGGGTTGACTTTGCAGGCCCACGGAAACTGGCCTTTTTCGCAGTAGTGTTTGCCCAGACAGGGATCGGGGTTGTCGAACTTGGCGCAGTCGGCGTCGGCGGCGCACTGACACCAACTGGCGAGCGCGTTGCAGGCGCCCGCCTGGCAGACCGGGTTGACGGCGCAGGGGTCCAGGCTCGGGCATGCCGTGCCGTCGGGCGCTTGCACGGTCTCGCAGGCGCCGCTTTTGGGGTTGCACGCCGACTTCAGACACGGGTTGCCGGTGGCGGGGCAGGTGACCGGGCCACTGGCGAGCTTGCACTGGTACGGAAACACGGCGAGGTCGCAGTAGGGCTTTCCGCCGCAGGCATCGCCGCCGGGTGGGGCGCAGTCGCCGTTGGATTTGCACGCGCACAATTGCAGGCCGCCGACGCAGACGCCAGCGGTGCACTGCGTGCCGAGGGTGCACGGATCGCCGTCCTCGCAGGGCGTGCCGTCCTTGGTGTCGGTGCAGCCAGAGGGCAGGGCCACCTCGCTGGCGGTGCTGTCCGTCACCGCCTGGTCGGCTCCATCGGTCGGTTCGGCCGCGTCCGCTGTGGCGCTGTCGGGAGGCTGGACGCCGGCGGCATCCGCGATGTCGGCAGTGTCTACTGTGCTATCGACCGTCGCCGTGGTTCCGGTGTCTGGCGCGGCAGGCGTCTCGCTACACGCCCAGATCAAGGCTAGCGCGCTCAGCGCGCCACAGGGGCAAAACCACCGCATCGCGCACTTCCGACAGGCCAGCGTGGCGCCCGCAAACCGCGCGGCATTCAAGCAGTTTGGACCTGACCGAGGGTGGCGTCAATGGGTTTGCGGTTGGCGGAATGACGCAGGGCGGGCGCAGGATTGCGCGTTCGCGAGGTCGCGCGCGCAGTGGCCCGACCTTGCAAGGTTGCGGCCAGGTGCGGCTGCCAAGCGCGCACCACCCGCGCCAGCCCGATGTCGCCGCCGGGCCCGCTACGCCCTTTCCCACGGCGCCCCAGGCACCTGGTGCCCCCAGCGCGCCAATCCCACCAACCCAACCGGCGCGGCCACAAACCGCCGCCAGACCGACAGGTTGTCCACATCCGGCCCACCCAGTTGCGCCAACGCATCGCCGTCGACGACCCGGTCGTCCACCGCCAGGGTCACGGTCGCCGGCCGGTCCCCGCCAGGCTGGTAGCCCAGCGTGACCGTCGCACGTTCGCCCAGACCCAGGCGCACCGCGCGCACCGCCAGTT
>CAXRHS010000403.1:0-7469 GCA_964230235.1 Myxococcota bacterium | reverse complement strand
CGACACCCGCCGTGGTGTTGCCATGGGCGCGCAGCCCGGTGGCTTGGACCTTGGCGCCTTCGGCCACCAAAAGACCATAGCCACCCTTGCCATCGGCAGCCGGTCCGGTGCCGGTGACCGCGACCTGATTGAGAGTGGCCGCGAACCCGCCGGCGACCACCACGCCGCGGTCTTTGGCATCGCTGACCCGCAGCCCGAAAATCGCCCCCGCGCCACCCTTGCCATCGGCCAGCACGCCGCGGCCCAGCCCCTGCACAAGGACGTGGTTGAGCGCGCCGCCGAGCATGCGGACGGCTGCGTAGGTACCGCCCTGGACGCGCACCCGCGACACCGTGCCCTGCGCCAAGACGATGATCGGAATCTGGCCGTCCACCACGCTCAAGCGCTCGAGCGCGCCCGCAACCTCAACCCAAGCGCCAGCGCCGGCGACCGATCCGACCAACTGGGTGCTCGCGGCGCACCTGCCGCGCACGATCACACCGGTAGGAACGAGCGTCGGGCCAGGCGGCAGCACGTAGTTGCCGGTCGCCAGCGCAATGGTGCTGAACACAGGGTTGGCCTTGACCTTGGCCAAGGCGTCGGCCAGGGCTGTAAACGGCGCAGCCTTGCTGCCCTCGGCCTTGGCCTGGCCTGCGTAGGCCTTGTCGACGAACACGGTCTTGCCGTTGTCGGCTGCGCCTCCCCACGGATCGCCGCCACAGTCGTTGGGGTCGGGCGAACAGGCTGGCACCGCGGCGCCATCGGCCGCGAACCCCTGCGGACACCACGCGGGCAGTGTGCTGGCCAGCGGCACGCACGAGGCTTTGGCGACGGGGTCGACCACGGTGCCGACCGCGCACGAACCGGCGAACCCAGGGCAGGCGGTGGCGGGGTCGGCCGAAGGAAAGCACCATGCCGGCGCTGTCGCGGCCACCAGCGGGACGTCGGCCGCGGCCAGCTGCGCGGGTACCAGTTGGGCCAGCGGCGCCAACGCGGCCAACTTGCCATCGGCCGCAACTTGCGCGCCGCCGGGCAACTGCACGTCGCTGCCAGCCGGGACGCACTGCGGCGGCTGCACCTTGGTCGACAGCCACTCGCCGGCCGTGCAGCCGGCACTGGCCAACTCGCCGACCGCGCACGCCCGCGGCACCACCACGCAGCCGGCAGCGCCCGCGGCACAGGTTTTTCCGTCCAAGTCTTGCCAGTCGCCGCACCAGCGCGGCTTGCAGGTCGCCGGGTCCGGGCATTCGGCCAACGCTACGGCCACGCAGTCGACCGCCGCGGGACTCCACGCCTTGCCGACCGGGCAGCAACTGTTGTCGGGCTTGGGTGTGCTGCCGCCGCACGGCAATGGCTGGGCGGGGGTGCTGGTGCTGGCGGCACCGTCGGCCAGCATCGACTTGCCGGCGAATCCGCCGGCGAGGGTATCCCAGGCCGGCGTCGGGCCGACCTCAATGTCGCCGTCGCCGTAGTACTGGCCAGCGCCGACGAGGTAGGCGTCCGACTCGCCGACGCTGCTGGCGAAGCGACGCGCGTTGCCGCAAGCAGCCGTTGCAACCAGGGCGACAACGGCGAGGCGCGACAAGGCGCTCATCGCGCGCACGGGTCGCACGGACAAGGGCAGGCCGGACGCTGGCAGCAATTCGGGCATCGTGACGTTCCCCACGGCGGCGGGCGTGGTAATTTCGCCGTTGCCGAACGCCAGCGCAAGTTGGCGGCTGGCGGGCGCCGCAATGGCGCGGCAAGGTGCACGATGGCGCAAAACCGCTGGCAATGCGAGGCCGAGCAGCTGGGCCTGGTGATCGAGGGACCGGGGTTGGTGCGCTTGCCGCTGCCGACGCCAACCTTGCCCCCTGCCACGGCGACCAACCACTACCTGGTCGGCTGGCGACCGTTGGTGGTGGTGGACCCGAGCGCACCCGCGGCGCGCGATCAACGGCGGTTGCGCGCAGCGGTCCAGGCGGCGATCGCCTGCGGCGCGGAGCCGGCGGCACTGCTGCTGACCCACCACCACAACGACCATGCCGGCGCCGCCCAGGCGCTGCGTGAATTGCTAGATTTGCCCGTTTGGGCACACCCCAAGACCGCGGACCTGCTGGCTGGCAAGGTTGCCATCGACCGCAGCATCGACGAAGGACAAGAAGTCGCGCGCAACGCCGATGGCGCGCCTTGGTATGCGCTTTTTACCCCCGGCCACGCGCCCGGGCACCTGGCGCTGCACCAGCCGGCGAGTGGTCAAGTGGTGGCGGGCGACCTGGTGGCGGGCGAAGGCACCATCCTCATCGATCCGGCCGACGGCGACATGGGCCTGTATTTGCAGAGCCTTGCGCGCTTGGAGGCATTGGCACCGACCAGCCTTGCGCCAGCCCACGGACCGGTGCTTCGCGATGCCGTCGCCGTTCTACAGTACTATCAGCGACACCGCCGCGCGCGCGAGGTTGCGATCGCCAACGCGCTGACCGACGCGCCCCAAGACAGCGCCGACCTGTTGCCCGTGGCCTACGCCGACGTGTCGCGGCTGGCGTGGCCGTTGGCGCTGCGGTCGATGACCTCGCATCTGCTGCATCTGCAGCGCCAGGGCCAGGCGCGCCGAGTCGGCGACAAGTGGGCACGGCTGGCAACGCCCTGATTGAACAAGGGTGCATCCGGGCCATGCGCCTGCGCTGGCTTCTCGCTTCGCACTGGCCAGCAGGTCGCGCCGTTGGGGGTGCCGGTTCGCACTGCCAGGATTGGCCAGAGCAGGAGAACGGCGGGGCTGCAACAGCGCCTATCGATGCCGCTCGACCCGCCCGTGCACGCCAGGCGCCGCGCCGGAACTGCCGCTCTTGAGCATCGACCACGCGTGGTAGCGGCCGACCTGGGCGGCGCGGCCTGGCTTTTCGGGCACGGCCGAGGTCAGCAGCAGCAGCCAGGCCAGCACCGCCGAGCACGCGGTCAGCACCACCGGCCAATTGACGGGTGCCGGTCGGCGCGGCAGCGCCAGCCACCAGGCCCCGGCAAGCAGCACGCCAAATAGTCCAAAACTTGGGTAGTTGCCCAGGCCAGCCCAGTGGCCCAGGCTCGGCGAAAAGCCATCGCGCAAAAGCAGCGGCACCGCAAGCTCAAGCACCGGCCGATCAACGCGGTCAAAGTGGTACGGAAAGGTCGCAACCGTGGGCGCGTGCAGCACAACCCCCGCCGCCAGCCCGCCCGCCGTGCACGCCCGCAGCCACCACGGCCATGGCGCCGCCACACCCGGCGGCGGCGCCCACGCGACGGCGAGGCCAAAGCCGAAAAGCGCAACAACCGGCAACAGGTGCCGCGCGCCCGGGCTGTCGCCGGCTGGCCAGTCGGCAAACCCCGAGACGAAAAGGGTGTAGGCCGCGCCCAGGACCAGCGCAGCCCCGCAATCCAGGCGCAGGGCCTGCGGCAGATCGCGGCGCCGCACCGCCCACCAACCGCCGGCCAGCGCCGCCGCGAGCCACGGCGCGTGGTACAGCAACCCGCGCCGCGAACCCACCAGCAAACCGGCCAGGGCCTCGGGCTGGGGCACGCGAAAGCCAAGAAAGCCGGTCTGCATGATCGCCGCCAGGTTGCGATCGCCCTTGAATTGGTAGGTAAAACGCAACGGGTGCCCGAGCACCCACGTGTTGTAGGCCAGTTGCAGTGCCACGGCCGCCGCGAGCCCGGCGAAGACCGGCCAGGTCGCGCGCAGCCGCTGCGCAAGCTGCCAGCCGGGCCACGGCAGCGCCCTGGCCAGCGCATACAGGGCGACCAGACCGGCCAGCACGAAAACCGGCGTGTCGGTCAGGCCCGCCCAGCCCAACAGCGCCCCTGCCGCCCACGCCGAGCGACTGCCGATGCCTTCGCGCCCACCGGCGGCAATCAACGCAAACGCGCCGAGCACGCAAGCGGCCGCCAGCGCGTGGCCAAACAAGAGGGTCGCGTAGACCAGCAGCGGGCTAGCGGTGGCCAGGCCCAGCACAGTCACCCACACCGCGTTCGGACCGATGCGATGGCGGCGCAAGGCCCGCGCCAGCAGCGCCAGCGCACCCAACAGGGGCAGCGCCATGCCAACGACTGTGGCCAGGTAGCCAAACGCCCACAGTCGCGGCCCGGCCACTTGGGGATCGATGGCGTGCCAGATCGGGTAGATCGGCAGCACCAGCAAGCTCGCGCCAGGCGCCTTGTCCATGTACACGTGGCCGCCGTATTCGCTGCGATCCACCGGCACTTTGCCCTGGCGGGTCGCGACCGAGTCCAACTCGGGCCGGCCGGTCTCGGCGACGGCCTGCACAAAAAACAGGCGCATGGCCTCGTTGGCAGTCTTGAGGTGCGGCCAGTGGTGGCAGTACCAGGCCCACGACAGCAGGATGGCTGCCCAGGCCAGGCGCCCGCGCCACCGGCCCGTCTGGCTCGGCGTCGGTTCGGGCTGTGCTTGCGGCAGAGCGGGCTGCACCGGTGCCGGTTCTGGCGCAGCGCCAAAAGGCTCGGCCTGGGCAGGCGGCGGGCCTGGGTGCGCAGGCGTGGGCTCGGGCTGGGGGTCGTCGGCTTGACCAGTCATGGCGCAACGGTAGCCGCGGGCGCGCCAAAATGCGACCGCGAGTTCGGCGGCGACAGCTCGGCCGGCCGGCGCAGTCTGTGGTCGATTGGGCCGGGAGGGCCGGCCGCCCGGCCGCATTGCGCAAAACCGCCACTGCGCCTATCCTAACGGCCGTTTTTCGCGCGCCGGCATGGCGCCCGTTCGCTGCCGCTTGAGGTCCAAATGTCGAACAATCGTTCCGCTTTTCGTTCGCTGCGTCGCGTTGCACTCGCCACCGTCGGCCTGTCGCTGGCGCTTGGGGGCGGCGCCGGTTGTCGCCGACCTGCCGGCCAGCAGATCGTGCTGACCAAGGACCAGGAGCAGCAAATCGCCGCCAATGTGCTGACCGCGCCGCCCGCCGCCATGCAGGTCAAGACGGACACCAAGTTTGAAGACAAGGTCGTGCTGCTCGGCTACGACATCGTCGGAAAACCGAAGAAAGGCGCAAACTTCGACCTGGTCATGTATTTCCGCGTCGATCAGCCGGTTTCGGGCGACTGGAAAGTGTTCGTGCACTTTGAAGCGCCCGGCAAGCGCCGGCAGCCGTTCGATCACTACGGCGTCAACGGCCTGTACCCGGTCGGCCAATGGAAGAAGGGCGAGATCATCAAAGACGTGGTGTCGATCGCGGTGCCGGGCGACTGGGCGGAAAACGACGCTCAGCTGCTGATCGGCTTTTTCGACTGGGGCCTGTACAACAGCACCCAGGGCGATCGCCGCCTCAAGGTCGAGAGCCCGGGCAGCCTGTCGGTCGACAAAGACGGCCGCGTGTTGCTGACCACCGTGGCGCTCGAAGGGGGCGCTGCGCCTGGTGGCGCCGCCGCGGAGCCGACCCCGGGTGGTCGCGGCCTTTTCGGCCTGGCCGATGCGCTCAAGCAGGTTCAAGTCGCCAAGGTCGCGCAAGCGCCGACCCTCGATGGCAAGGACGACGATGCGGCCTGGCAGGCGGCCCTGCCGATCCTGATTGCGCGCCAACCCGACGGTCGGCCGCTCGACCGCGCCATCAACGCCACCGCCAAGGTCGCGTGGGACGACGAGTTCTTGTACGTGTTCGCGCGCGCAGGCGACGGCGATGTGCGCAACCCCAACCAGGGCGACGACAGCACGTTGTGGGAGGGTGACGTGATTGAGCTTTTCCTGCGCGCTCCGGGCCAGGATGGCAAGTACGTCGAGCTGCAGTGGGCGCCGAACGGCTCGCGGTTTGACGCGCTGTTCACCGCGCCGCGCACCCCAAAGTGGGAAGAGGCCGCCAAGCACGAAACCGGGATGACCTACAAAGTCGTGGTCGATGGCGACGTCAACGCCGATGGCGCCGATCGCGGCTTTGCGGTCGAAGCCAAGGTGCCGTGGAAGGGACTCGGCCTTGCCGGTGCACCCGCGGACGGCGCGGTGTTTGACGCCAACTTCTACCGCATCGACGACAAGGGCACCCACGACATTGCGCACATGGGCGCGTGGGTGCCGATGGGCGGCGACTTCCACAAACTGGACGGCGCTGGCCAGTTCAAGTTTGTCGCCGCCGCGCCTGCTGCCGCCGCCAAGCCGGAAGCGCCCGCCGAAGCGGCCAAGTAGCGCCCCCCAAGGCGACACCGGATCGACCCATCGTGGCCAACCTCGCGGCCGATCGCGGCTTTGATCGTCTGGTGGCCGTGATGGCGGCCTTGCGCGCGCCAGACGGTTGCCCGTGGGATCGCGAACAGTCGCTGGCCAGCCTGCGCGCGTATCTCATTGAAGAAAGCCACGAATTGCTTGATGCCATTGCGGCGCTCGGTCCGGCGGCAACCGCAACGAGCGCGCAACTGCCCGTGACCGCGGACCCCGCGGCTGTAGGTCAGCTGCGCGAAGAGCTGGGCGATGTGCTGCTGCAAGTCGCCTTTCAGTCGCAGATCGCCAACGAAAATGGCTGGTTCGATCTGGACGCCGTGGCCGCCGGCATCGCCGACAAGATGATCCGCCGCCATCCGCACGTTTTTGACGCCGCTCAAGCGGTGGCGACGGCCGGGGAAGTGCGCGATCGCTGGGAGCAGCAGAAGCGCAAAGAAGGCAAAGGGGCGCTCGACGGCGTACCGCGCGCCTTGCCAGCGCTGTTGCGGGCGCAGCGGGTGGCCGACAAGGCGGCGCGGATCGGGTTCGACTGGCCCGATGCCGAAGCGGTGTGGCCCAAGATCGACGAGGAAATCGCCGAACTGCGGGCTGCGGCGCAAGCGGGCGATCGGGCCGCGATGCATGAGGAGCTGGGCGACTTGTTGTTTGCGGTGACCAACCTTGCGCGCCACCTTGGGCTCGATGCCGAAAATGGGCTGCGCGACGCGCTGGACAAATTCAGCCGGCGGTTTGCGCACGTCGAGCGGGCGGTCCACGAGCGTCATGGTTTACAACAGCGCGCCAGCGCTGACGAACTCGAAGATTTGTGGCAGGCGGCCAAGGCGCTCGAGCGCGACAGCGGACCCGGTTGACGCGATCGCCTTTGCGGCCCACCCTTGCGCGACGCGGCGTGCTCCCCCTTAGGGCCCGTGAAAAATCGATTCGATTTTCCGCGCTGGCCCGCTGCTTGCCAAGTGGGTCGCAAGCTCGCGACTTTGCAAGTCGACTCGCCGCTCCGCTTCGCGCTCCTGGCGATCGAGTTGTTTTTACACGGGTCCTTACTGACCCGCGTTCGCGGAGGCGGCCATGGCCCGCTTGCTGATTGCCGACGACGACCTGTCGCTGCGCGAGTTCTTGACCATCTTCTTGCGCCGCGAGGGCCACGAGGTCGAGGTCGCGGCCAATGGCCTCAAAGCCCTGGAGCTTTTGGAGGCGAGTCGCTATGACCTCGCGCTGACCGACATCCGCATGCCGCGGATGGACGGCCTGGAACTGCTGGAAGCGGTGCGTCAGCGCGGCATCGAAACGCAGATCGTGGTGATGACCGCGTTCAGCTCAACCGACA
>CAXRHS010000402.1:0-12215 GCA_964230235.1 Myxococcota bacterium | reverse complement strand
GGTTTGCCAACGGCGGTGGCTACTACGTTGCCGGCAACGCCGAACCACTTGCGCTATATCGCAATGATGGCAAAGGATTTTTCACCGAAGTGAGCGCCACCGCGCTGGCCGGCTTCACAGGCCGCTTGCGGCAGGTCGCGGTCGGTGATGTCGACGGTGACGGCGACCTCGATCTGGTCGCCCTGGACAGCTGGGCCCTGCAGGCCGACGCCGTGTTCATCAACCAGGGCGACTTCGTGTTCAAGAACGAGGGCGCGGCCCGCCTCGGCACATCGTCGCGGTCGGCGGGCGCGCGCCTTGGCGATGTGGACGGCGACGGCGATCTGGATCTGGTCGCCACCGACTGGGGCGCCAAGCCGTACACCGCCAAAGGCACCGCGCGGGTCTACCGCAACGACGGCAAGGGCTACTTCAGCGAGGCGGTCGGCGCAGTCCCGCAGGATACCCACGCCATTGGCACCGGCCCCATCGACCTGGACCTGTTCGATGCCGACGGCGACTTCGACCTCGACCTGCTGCTGGCCAACCGCAAAGGCGAGTCGCTTTTGTTTCGCAACGACGGCGCTGGCCAGTTTGTCGATGCCAACGCCGACCTGCCCGACCAGCCGGGGCCGTACGTGTACGGTCCCGACGTCTGCGATGTCGATGGTGACGGCGATCTCGACCTGTGGTTGGACAACGGCGGCGACAAACTGGCAGAGCAGCTGCTCAAGAACGGCGGGTCGGGCGTGTTCTCCGACGTCAGCAAGGCCCAGATCAGCGGCAATCCCAATGCCGACGACAATGAAGTGCAATGCGCCGATCTGGACGACGACGGCGACTTTGACGCCGTGATCGCGTCGCTCAGCGACCAGGAGCGCGCGCTGCTCAACGACGGCAAGGGCTTTTTTGCGCTCACCAAAGGCACCTTCAGCCCTGCCAACGACTCGACCCTCGGCCTGGACCTGGGCGACGTCGACGGCGACGGTCGCTTGGACGCGGTGACGGCCCAGGGCGAGGGTGGCGACTTTACCAATCGCCTCTACATGGGTACGGCCGAGCAGGCAGTAGACCAACGGGCGCCGGCGGTGCGCGCCCAAGCCGACCTGCCAACAGAAATCACGCCGGGTGCCCTGGTGGTCCGGTTTGCGCTGGCCGATCGCACCACCACCGACCTGGGGCCGCGGGTCAAGGCCTGGGTCAGCGTGCAGGGGCCCGGCGCGACCAAGACGCAAGTGGCGGCGCGCTTTGTCGGCGGCGACCTGTTTCGCGCGGTCGTCGATCTGTCGGTGCCCGGCGCGTATGGCCTGGCCGTTTGCGCCACCGACACCGCCGGCAACCTGGCTTGTGGCGCTGCACGGCAGGTCGCCGTGGTCGCCCCAGCGCCAGTTGCGGACGCCGTGGTCGCTCCCGATAGCGACGCCGACGCCGGCCCGGCAGTGGATGGGGTTGGTGACGGCCAGAGCGACGCCACACCCGCCTCCGCAGCCAAGGTTGCCGACAGCGGTTGCGCGGCAGCGCCGGCCGGCCGGGTCGGCGGGTGGCCGGGCGCGGCTGTCGCGCTGGTATTGTGGTGGCGCTGGCGCCGGCGCGCGCTGCGATGAGCCCCGGCCCCGCCGTTGGCCGGCTTCGGCCGGGCCACGCGGTCGCGTTTCAACTGGATGCCGCCGTTGCGTGGCAGGCGCTGCACGATGCCCTGCAAAGCGCGCAAGCGACCATCGACGGCCAGCTCTACGCCCTGCACGCGGACGCAGCGGGTGATGCGTTTGTCGCGGCGCTGCAGCGCGCCTGTGCGCGCGGCGTTCAAGTTCGCCTGGTGCTTGACGGTGTCGGGTCGGCCGACGCCAGCCCGGCGCAGCTACAGGCGCTGGTGCAGGCCGGCGTCCACCTGCGGGTGTTTGGACCGGTGCGCCTGGGGGTGCCGTGGCGGTACTGGATGCGCCGCAACCACCGCAAGGTATTTTGCATCGATGGCGAACTGGCGCTGGTCGGCGGCCGCAACGTCGGCGACGCCTACCTGGCCAGCCAAGGCGATGCCAGCGGGTGCTGGCTGGACGCCGGCGTAGCGGTGCGCGGTCCGCTGGTCGCCGATGTGCAAGCGCTGTTGCGCGCCGACTGGAATGGCCGGGTGCGCGCCGGCCACCGCCGCGATTGGCTGCTCGAATTGACCCGGGATCGCGACCGGCCGACCCGCCGGCTTGCCGCAGTGGGTCGCGCCGCCAGCCGTCAGGAACCGACGCAACCGTCCGTCGCCGGCGAGTGCGCGCCGTGCGGCCCGACCCCGGCGGGACTGGCGGCCAACCATGGCGCCTTGCACACCGGCCTCGCCAACAGCGCCTATGCGGCGGCGGTGCGGCTGGCGCAACGCCAGATCTGCCTTGCCAACGCCTATTTTCTGCCCGGTCGCCGGCTCAGGGTGGCGCTTTTCGCGGCGTTGCGGCGCGGCGTTGCGGTCCACATCCTGGTGCCGGCCGCACGGGTCAACGACGTCAAGCTGGCGGGCCTCGCCATGGAGCATGGCCTGTCGCGGTTCTTGCATCGCGGCGCGCAGGTGCGGCTGGTGACCCACACGATGCTGCACGCCAAGTTCGGCCTGGTCGACGACGGTGGGTGGTGGACGGTCGGATCGGCCAACCTCGACCGGCTGTCGCTGCACCGCAACTTGGAGGCCAACGTCGTCGGTCACGGCCACGCTGAGCCGCTGTGTCAGGCTTTTGCCGGGTGGTGGCAAGCGGCCGAACCGTGGACGCTGCAGCAAGCCCGCGGCCGCAGTTGGTGGCGCAAGGCGCTCGGGTGGCTGGCGTGGCAGCTGCGCTACTTGTTGTGACTGCACGAGCAGCCGCGTCGATGCGAGGGTCCGATGTCGGGGGCCCGACCGGCCGGTCTTGACGGCTCGTTGGGATTCGCCGCCTACAACGCGCGCCGGAACATCACGGTCTTGCGGGTCGTCACCACCCCGGTCTTGCTGCCCAGGCTACAGGTGTTCAGGAAGCCCAGCAGGGCATCCGGTCCGACGGTCGCTCCCGTGCTGCTTGGCAAGTTGCCCGAGCAGGTCAGCTTGTCGTAACCCGGAGTGTCGAGCGCGATTTCGGTCCAGTAGGCCGTGCCGCTCTGGGTGTTGGCGACCTCTGGGTGGGCGAGGAAAACCGGTTGCCGCGACGCCGCGTTGGTCGGGTCCGGCCGTGTGCCGTACAGCAGGGTATGGCCGCCGATGCGAAGGACCGACTCAAAGAAGTAGTTGCTCTGGGTCGTTTTGGTCACCGCGGCGCTAAAGATGCCGGACGTGCCGAATTTCTCATACGCGACCATACCGGCTGGGCCGACCAGCCAGCGCACCGTGCTGCCAGCCGGAGGGGTCAAAGTCGAGGTGCTGGCCCGCCAGAACCCGGCCATCGTATTGGTGCTGGCGGTGTAGCTCGGCCCGGCGAATGCCGAGTAGGCGCTGCCCCAGTTCGCAGCTTCGTAGACGTTTGCTGCCGCGTAGATCCCTGCGGAACTGACTTGCACCAGCGCCAGCACGTTGTGCACCGGCGACGGCGCACAGCCAAAAAGGCAGGGCAGGTGGGTGCGAACCTGCGAATCGACGAGGCGCAACAGCGGGTTGAAGGTCTTGATAACGCAACTGGTTGTTTTTCCAGTTACCTCCACAGTGCACTGCGCAGAGATGCTGACATTTTGCGAGGGCGCGAACCCGACCAGACCGACATACAGGTTGGCGCCAATCGCGACTGCGTCCACCGCGGCCCAGTCCACGGCAAATGGGTAGACCGCCTTGAGGGTCGAACTGAGCCCATTGGAGGCCAACCACGCCGAACCGCCCAGCGGGTAGAAATGCACCTGGCTGGCCGCGCCGACCAGGACCTGGTTGCTCAGGTCGGCAAACGGCGCCACCGCGGTCCCCAGACTGGCCGTTTGCTTGACCACCCCGGCGCTGTGCGCGTAGATGCCCCATGCACCGGTCTGATTGGCGTCCTGCTTGGCCTCACCGAGCGACAGCGTCTGGTAGCCCACCGGCGTGGTCAGGTACTCGACCGCGGCGGTCGGTCCGACCGGGCCAGCGTACTGGGCGAACCCTGCGCACGCCTGTTTGAAGCAAAAGTCGCCGCTTGTGGTGGTCGAGCCGTCGTCGCACAACGAGAAATCCGGCAAGGCCGCGCCCGCTGTGCACTTGCCCGCGCCGTCGCAGGCATCGCCGCTGGTGCAGGCGTTGCCGTCGCTGCAGCCGGTGCCTTTGGTCAGCGGTTGGACCGTGCAGCCTTTGGCCGCTTCGGTGCACAGCGTGGTGTTGCAGGTCGCGGGCTTGGGGCACGAAGGCGGGGCGCCGCCCACGCACTTGCCGCTGCCGTTGCACAGGTCGCCGGTGGTGCAGAAAAGCCCGTCGTCGCACGCGGTGGTGCTCGACTTGGGCGCCTTTTTGCACGCTGCGACGCCGGCGTTGTCGTAGCACGCGCCCGTGTTGCAGGCGTCGCTGCTGGCCGAGCAGTCGAACGGCTTGGTGGCGTCGGGCGCGCAGGCGCCGGCCGCGTCGCAGGCGCTGGCCAAGGTGCAGGGGTTCTTGTCGTCGCAGGCCGTGCCCGCGGTGATCGTGTTGCTGCACTTGTTGCTGACGCACTTGTCGGTCGTGCAACTGTTGCCGTCGTTGCAGCCGCTGTCGGCGGTGCATTGACAAGTGAACGCGCCGGCCAGGCACTTGCCGGTGGCGTCGCACTTGTCGCCGGTCGTACACGCGTTGCCGTCGTCGCACGCGGTGCCGGCGACGGGGGTGTAGGTGCAACCCTTGACGGCGTCGCAGGCGTCCTTGGTGCACGGGTTCTTGTCGTCGCAGACGAGCGGAGCTGCGCCTTTGCACAGGCCGGCGGCGTCACAGGTGTCGGTCGCCGTGCACACGCTGTTGTCCGTGCACGCCGTGCCGCTGGCGGCCGGTTTGGTGCCGCACTTGTCGTTGACCTCATCGCAGGCACCGGTCTGGCAGTTGCCGCCCGGGCAGTTGACGGTGCCGCCGCCCACGCACTTGCCGGCGGTGTCGCAGTGATCGCCCGTGCTACAGTACTGCGCGTCGTCGCACGCCACGCTGGTGGCCTTGGGCGTCTTGACGCACTGCTTCTTGGCCTCGTCGCAGGTGCCGGTGTTGCACGCGTCGTTCTGCGCCGCGCACGACAGGGCGGTGCCGGCCACGCACGCGCCGGCGCCGTCGCAGGTGTCGCCGTCGCTGCAGTACTTGCCGTCTTCGCAGGTCGTGCCCTTGGCTTTGGGCACCGCCTTGCAGGTGAACGTTCCCGGCCCCGTCGAGCTGCAGGTGCCGTCGGCGCAAGCCGTGGAGGCGGCGGCGCAATTGGCAGCGTTGCCCGCGGTGCACTTGCCAGCCGCGCACTTGTCGGCCTGGGTGCAGCCGTTGCCGTCGGCGTCGCAGCTGATGCCGTCCGGCTTGTTGCCGGTCTCGCACTTGCCGGTCGCCGGGTTGCACGCCGCGGTCTGGCACACGCCTGGCACAGGGCAGGTGATCGGCTTGTTGCTGGACTTGCACGCGCCGGCCGCGCACACGCCGCTGCCGGCCACCTGGCACTTGTCGCCGGTATCGCAAGCCTTGCCATCTTGTGGGGTGCCGGTGTTGCTGCACTTGCCGGCGTCGCACTTGTCGGCGGTGCACGGGTTGTTGTCGTTGCAGCCGCCGTCGTCTTTGCACTGGCAGACCAGCGTCGCAGCGCACTTGCCGGCCGCGCACTTGTTGGTGGTACACGGGTCGCCGTCTTCGCAGGTGCCACTGTCGTTGGCGGTCGCCTTGCAGCCGGCCTTGGCGTCGCAGGTGTCGGCGGTGCACGGGTTGCCGTCGTCGCATTTGCTGTTGTTGGCGGTATGGGCGCAGGTGCCGGTCTTGGCGTCGCAGGCGTCGAGCGTGCAACTGACGTTGTCGTCGCAGTTCTTGGCTGCTCCGGTGCAGGCGCCCTTGGCGCACGCGTCGCCCGTGGTGCAGGCGTTGCCGTCGTCGCAGCTGTTGTCGTTCGGCAAATACGTACAGCCCGTCTGTGCGCTGCACACGTCGTCGGTGCACGGGTTCTTGTCGTCGCATTTGATGTCGAAAAGACCTTCGCATTTGCCTGCTTCGCAAGTGGACACGCTGCTGCATGCGTTGGCGTCGTCGCAGCCCTTGCCGTCTTCGACCGCGTCCAGGCCGCACGCACCGGTCTTGGGGTCGCAGTGGTGCACGAGGCACGAACTGCCGGTGGGTCCGCTGCACACCACCGTCTTGGCCGGATCGTTGACGCACAGGCCTTTTTGGCAGCTCGGCGCTCCCAGGCACAGGTTGTCCTGCTTGCAATCGGCGTCGACCTGGCACGCGCAGGTGGCCGTGCCGCCGCAGGCGCCTTCGGTGGTGCACTTGTCGTCTTTGGTGCACGGATTGCCGTCGTCGCAACTGCCGCCCACCGCCGCGCCGCTTTGCACGCAGCCCTGGGCTTTGTCGCACTTCTGGTTGGTGCATGGGTTGCCGTCGTCGCACAGCTTGTCTTGCGGCTCCGAGGCGCAGCCGACTTTGGGGTCGCAGGCATCTTTGGTGCACTCGACGCCGTCGCCGCACTGCACGGGCAGGCCCTTGCAGGCGCCTTGCAGGCAGGTGTCGTTGCCGGTGCAGGCGTCGCCATCGTCACAAAACGCGGTCAAGTCGGTGATGGGCTCGTGCACGATCTCGATGCCCTGGTTGCAGAAGTCCTTGGTGCACGGGTTGTTGTCGTCGTAGTCGGTGGCGCTGGCGGCCACGCACAGGCCGACCTCGCACTTCTTGCCGCAGCTGCCGAGGCCGCAGGCTGCGCCCTCTTTCTTGTTGACCAGCGCGCACAGGCCGCTGTCATTGCAGGCCATCGCCTGGCACTCGCCCGGTGCCAGCGTGTTGTCGATGCAGGCGGTGCCCGCTACCTTCTTCTTGGTCACGCACTTGCCGGCGTCGCATACCGGCGGCGAGCAGGGGTTCTTGCCCTTGACCGTGCTCGACAGCACGCAATCGAAGTCGGTGACGCATTCGGCGGCCGCGGCCTCTGCGGTGTCCGCGCCGATGGTGTCGGGGCCGACGGCGTCGGCCGCCGTATCGACGCCAACGCCATCTTCGCCAGGGGTAACGGCGACATCGACAGTCGGGTCGGCGGCAACCTGGACCTCGCCACACGCCCACATCGACAGCACGCCAGCGATCGCCACAACACGTTGACCAAAATGCATCGCTTCCTCGCGTCGCTGTTGGGACCGGGTCCGCACCCGCTCGGCCACACAGGCGTGACAGTGTATCCGCACGCCAACGGTTGACGCCAGCGCACAGACCCTTCAATTTGCAGGTGCCGGCCGGCCCGGCGCGGAGGGCCCATGTTTGAAGTGACACTTAGCGCCATTGCACCCGGCAGCGCCGAACGCGTGGAGCGCGTGGTCCACAAGCACTCGGGCGGCAAGCTCGATCACGTGGCGCGGGTGGCGCTTTTGGCGGCCGTGCAGGCCGGCAAGCCGCAAGTGGTCGCGCGCTACCACGAAAAACCGAGTGCAGACAATGCACTGGCGGAGCTGGCGCTTTTGCAGGCCACCGCGGCGGTGGCGCCGGCTGCGGTTGCGTCGTGACGGTCCAGTCGCGCTGCAGCACCACCGGCGGCCAGACGGTGCCGGGATCGGCGCTGTCGCTGGGCGGCGCCGATCGGGTGGCCCGCGGCGTCAACCCTTTCTCACTGGTCGACCTGCAGGCGCGCAAGGTCGAGTACTTGCGGGTATCGGTCACTGACCGCTGCAACTACCGCTGCACCTACTGCATGCCGGCCGAAGGCGCGCAGTTGGTCCCGCGGCCCGAGTTGCTCGATTTTGACGAGATCACCGCGCTGGTGCGGGTGTTCGTCTCGCTGGGCGTGCGCAAGGTTCGCCTAACCGGCGGCGAGCCGCTGGTGCGCCGCGGCATTGTCCAGTTGGTCGAGCAGTTGGCCGCAATTGACGGCATCGACGACCTGTCGATGACCACCAACGGGCACCTGCTGGCCGATCTCGCCGCGCCGCTGCGCTCGGCCGGATTGCAGCGCCTGAACGTGTCGCTCGACACCTTGGATCCCGCCAAGTTCGCGCGCGTGACCCGCCAGGGGTCACTTGATGCCGTGTTGCGCGGGCTGGATGCGGCGGCTGCGGCTGGCTTTGCGCACACCAAGATCAACGCGGTGGCGTTGCGCGGCCTGAACGACGACGAGTTGCCTGCGCTGTGCGCGTTTGCCGCCGATCGCCAGGTGATCTTGCGCTTTATCGAGTACATGCCGATTGGCGTCGACCAGTTCTGGAGTGCGGACACCTATTTGCCGGTGGCGGAAATCCGCGCCCGCATCGCTGCCGACTGGCAGATTGCGCCGGTGCAAGCCAGCGACCTGCCGGGCGGTGGTCCGGCGCGCCATTGGGTTGGCCACAGTCGCCAGGTCGCGGGCCGCACGGTGCAACTGGGCTTCATCGCGGCGGTGAGCGAGAAATTCTGTCGGCTGTGCAACCGGGTGCGCCTGTCGAGCACCGGCACGCTGCGCGAGTGTCTGTCGGCGGCCGGCACTGTCAGTCTGCGCGACCTTTTGCGGGCGGGGGCGAGTCCGGCGACGCTGCGGTCAGCCATTGGCGATGCGCTGGCCGGCAAAGTAGACGCGCACCGCTTCGACGGGTCGGTCCAGACCTGGGAGCCCATGTCCGCGATCGGGGGCTAGTATTGGCGACCGCAAGGCGGCGTTCAACAGGTACCCCAGAAGTGCGCTTGAGAATCCCGGTGTGATGCTGGCGCGCAGCGTCGTTTGGTTGCCGCAGACCCGTGATTTACCGAGCAAGCAAGGCAACCTCGGCGCGGAGCCACCTTTGGGGTCGCACGGCTCGGCGAATCAGCCAGCGTCTGTGACCGAAAGACAGCCTTGCCAGGGATTTCGGACACCTGGCCGATCGGCCGCGCCGCTAACCCCTGAAAACCCTGGCAGCTGCCGGCTGGCACGGCGCGTGCATCGCCTGCGCGCGACTGCGGTGTCGGCTGTCGGCGGCGCGGTCCCAACCGGCGGATCGTTCCGCCTTTGCGTTCAGCGAGGTTTGCCATGGCCATCCCAAAATGTCCCGAATGCGGTGTGTACAAAGGCTCCGCGATTTCGGTGTGCCCGCAGTGCGACCACGATCCGTTCAGCCTGCCGCGCCACACCCCGACCCAACCGCTGCGGCCGCCGACGCTGACCCTGCCCAAGCCGGTGGCGCTGGCCCCAATGCCGGTGCAGACCCTGGTGGCGGCCTTCACCGACGCGCCCGCGCAACCGCCAGCCAGTCCGCAGCAGGTCTCGGTCGTCGCGCTGGTGGTGGCGTTGGCCGTCGCGCTGCTGGCACATGCGTTGGCCCCGGCAGGGTCCGGTATCTCGGTCGGCGCGGCCGACCTGCTCGCCTCAGTCGAGGCCTGCGCGGCCCTGGCGTTGCACGGGCACCGCGCGCTCGCCGTAGTCGGTGCCTGCGTGTGCGGCCTGGCAGTCGCGACCCTGGCGCTGGTCGAGCGCGGCACCGGCGCCATGACGGCGCTGCAGGCCTGCTTCAGCGCCAGCGCGCTTGTGCTGGCACTGTGGCGGGGCCGATGGCGGCCGATCGCGGCGTGATCCGCCGCGTGCACGCCGACCTGCGCGTGGCCGCGTTGCGCATGACGATCCGCACAGTGCCCTTGCCGACCGAGGCTGCAGGCTATTTGCCGCCGGCAACCTCGGTCATCGCATCGGTGGCGGTGTCGATGTGCATGTGGCGGATGGTCAACGTCCCCGCGCGCAGCCTGGTGGCGATGGTCGGCCGCGCCAGCAGCGTCTTGTCGATGGCGTCGCGCTGGTCGATGGCGGCGACCAGGTGCGGATACTGGCCCCGCAGTTGTGGGTTGGCAGCCACGCGTTCGGCAGCGCAGTCGGTGTGGCGCGTCAGCAAAATGGTCTCTACGCCGTTGGCGACCGCCAGTTCGAGCATGTCGAGCTCCTTTTCGGCCAGCGCCGAACCGGCGGTGCGGATGACGTAGTAATACTTGCGGGTGTCGCCAACCAGTTCTTCGGTGTCAATGCGGGCGTCCATGCACACGACCATCGCCACCAGCGGATGGCGCGGCGTGCGCGGAAAGAACTGCCGGACGCCGGCGGCGAGGTGGTTGTGCTCAACCACGCTTTCGTACACCGCTTTTGGGTTTGGGTGCTTGTGGTCGAGGTCGAACGCCTCCAAGTGGTCCTGCATGCGAAAGCCGAGGTTGACCATCGCGCCGCCGATGACGAACTGGGTGGTCGGACTCAGGGCCAGGCCGAGGCCAACCGCGGCGACGACCACGACGGCAACCAAGGCGATACGCTTGTGCATGACGGCTCCCACAGGGGCCCCCATGCGCGCGAGAACCCAAAGGCCAGCCCCGGTAGGTCGGTGGACAAGATGCACCCGCGGCGGCCGCCGGGCAAGTCCAGGTCGGTTGAAATGTGTGCGTGTCGTCAGGCGATTGTCAGGTGGTGGGGCGGCGCCACCGCCGCAGGCTGACCTGGGGCCTGCGTTGCCGGTAGCGGCGACCCAGACTGCGCACGGGACGCCCCACGCTCGCCGATCAGGGCGCCGGGGTCGCCAGCGCTTTGGCGGCTTCGCGCCGGGTCAGGTCGCTCAGCTGCGGTCCGTGTCGGTCCACAAATCCCTGCGCAAACGCCGCCGCGTCTGCACCGCCCACCCGGCCGCGATCAACAGCGCGGCGAGCGCGCCAGCCGGACTGCCGGTCGACCCGGCCGCACAGCCATCGCTTTTGGGCGCGGGCGTGGCCGCGGCAGTCGCCTTGCCCGCGTCCGTCGCGCCAACGCCGCCCGCGTCCGCGACATCACCCGCCGCCGTGTTATCCGCAACCTGCGCGCCATCGGCTGTGGACGGCGCGTCCGCGCCCACCGCGCCGGGATCGCCGGTCTGGGCATCGGCGGTATCCGTTGTGGCCCCATCCGTCGCGCCACCATCGGTTGCCGCGACATCGGTCGAGCCCGCGTCTGCCGCCGGCTTCTTCTGGCATTCGCTGCAGCAGCCAGGCTCGGTCTGCACGCACTGGTCGGTCGGCGCGCAGTCGGCGTCGGTCTTGCAGGTGGCCTTGCAGGTCAGCGCCACGCACTGGCCGGCCTCGCAGCTGGTGCAGCCGGCGCAGTCGGCGTCGGTCGTGCAGCCCGCTTTGCCGGTCACCTTGAACGTCACCAGGATCATGCTGGCGTGAACCACACTGTGGTCGCCCGCCTGCAGCTTGCCGCTGAACACAAAGCGCGGTTCGTCGCCGCACAGCTTGCCGGTCGGCGTCACCTCGCCGGGTACCTGGATGGCACCGGCCAGGATCTTGACCAGCTTGGGGTCGAGCTTGTCGGGATTGCAGTTGGCGGGTCCGCCTGGCGCGGCGCAGCAGGTCTCGCACTCGGCCGTAAAGCCCAGCGGCTGCGACAGCGGCCATTCGTCGGCGGGCGTCGGTTCGGTGCAGTTGGCCAGCATCAGCGTCGCTTTGCACGACGTCATGCAGGTCGCCCAAGCCGAGGCAGGCAGCAGGACGCCAGCGCCCACTACGACCAGAAGCAGGTTGCGCATGGGAGACCTCACTTGACCGCCGGGTTGGCGGCAAAGGCGGCAAGAAAGGCCGTGCGCGATTGTCTGCCGGCTATGGCTTTGGCAGCGCATGGCAGACAACCGCCGCCGGCGATCGGCAATACCGCTACGCCGCTGCCTGTGCGTAGCGCCGGATGATGTCGCCGGCCGGTTCGACCCGGTCGATGCCATCGACCGACTTGCCGGCCTGAAAATACTGCTCGTAGCCGGCGCCCTGGGCGTTGCTGCGCTTGAGCTGCCACAGGCTGCGCAGGCTGTAGTACAGCCGCATGTAGTGCTTGGTGCGGTTGTTGCGCAGCAGCAGCTTGGCGAGGCCGGTGGCCTTGGTGCCGACCGCGTCGACATACGGTGAGCGGATGACCGCGACCGGCACGCCGCTGATCTTGTCGGTCAGGACCACGTCTTGCGACTTGGCTTTCAAGATCGCCTGCTTGTAGTCATCGTGGGCGCTGCACTCGGCGGTGGCGATAAAGCGCGTGCCGAGTTGCGCGCCCGCATAGCCCATCCGCAGCACCTGCGCGAACCCCGCCTCGTCGCCGATGCCGCCCGCGCAAACGACCGGCAAGCCGAGCGGCGCCAGTTCATCGAGCAACTGCTGCTCGCCTTTTTGCCCGGCGTGGCCGCCCGCGCGGTTGTTGACGGCAATC
>CAXRHS010000401.1:0-2686 GCA_964230235.1 Myxococcota bacterium | reverse complement strand
CGGTAAACGCACAAGTCAATCGACACGTGCACGGAGCGGAGCGGCGAGTCGACTTGCAAAGTCGCGAGCTTGCAACCCACCACGCACGCAGTGGGCCAACGTAGAAAATCGAGTAGATTTTTTACGGGCCCTAAACACCTTGTTCGGCCGCACCCAACTGGCCAGCCGCAGCGACCCCGTGACCACATCGGTGTCGTTGATCGCCAGTGCCCCGGCATGATTGCCTTTCGACGTCACCGCCATGCACAGAAAATCTCCATGCTCGTCCGACACGCTGAGGACGAGCACTGGCCGCTTCTTGACAACTGCCAGATTCGAAAATGGAAACGGCACACGAACGATGGCGCCAGGCTCAATCATCATTCCACGCATCGTCCACATCGTTGTCCCAAACCGCGGCCATCGCAGGCAACTGCGCTAGCTTGAGTGCGGTCAGAGCGTCAGGGTCGTGCTTGAGGCGCAGGAATTGGACGAAATCGAGAACTTCGCGCCTGGCGGGCTCGGGCAGCTCCTGCACCTCAGCGTGAATGCGATCGGCGAGCGTCATGGCTGTCGTCCTGCGGGCGCAATTCCGGCGTGAACAGCGTAGGCGATGGCGCGGGCGTCGGCAAGGTCAATCGAAAGCGGCTACAAGGCTGGATTTCCCCCCGCATTGCGCGCACGATTGCTCCGGGGCGGCCCTGCCCGCGAGGCCACATGTCCGGTGCCCGTTTGCTCAGCCTGGCGCTTGGCCTTGCTGCGAGCTGCCTCGCCCTGCCCGCCTTGGCCTACGGTCCGGCCGTCCACCTGCGCGAGTGCATCCGAGCCGCAGAACTGCTCGCCAGCCAACCCGGCCCGCTCGGCCAGGTCGGCAGCCCCGCCAACCGACCGTGGTTGGCGCTCGGGTGCATCGCGCCCGACTTTCGGCAGGCCAGCAAAGCGCTGTCGGCGGTCGACACCCACGCGTGGCAGCTGGGCAAGCACCTGATGACCGCGGCGTCCTTGCCCGACGCACCGACCGGAGCGCTAGCGTTCGCAGTCGGTCACCTCGCCCATCACACCGGCGACGCATCCGAGAGCTTTTTCGCGGCGCGGCTGACCGCCAGTGCCCTGTTGGGCGCGCCAGACCTGATTGCGGGCGCTTTTGACGACGGCTACGGCGAGTGCGAAATGTGGGTTGAGACGCTGGGCGAGTTCGCCAACGGCGACACCGCGGCGCTGGTGCAACTGTTGGCAGACCTGGGCGCGTTCGGCCCTGCGCCGCTGCCGTGGCAGACCATGCTGGCGTGGTACGTCGGCCAGGCCAACGCCTGGCACGGCAAGCCAAAAGCGGACCCGGTAGTTGTCAACGCCGAACTCGCGGTCGTGCTCAACAAAGCGCAAGCAGCGCTCGCCGGTCTGGATGCCGACCAGGTCAAAGGACTGCTGTCCGTGCTGGCGCAAGGCACGCCAAAGGCCACTGGGGCACTGCTCAGCAACTTGCCGCTCGACGGCGCGCTGGCCGCGTTTGGCATCAATCTCGCCGCGGGGTTGGATCCGGTGCGCTGGCGACCGCTGTCCGCGCTGCCGGCATTCGCGACCCATGACCTGTGGCACGGTCGCTATGCCCTGCCCTTTGCCGACCTGGGCCCGGGCTGGGCGCGCGACCTTGCGCTCGGCAGCAAGCTGGACGCTGGCTGGCCGCCGTCGCACGATGGGCTGTTGATGCAAGCCGGCGCGCGCATTTCGCTCGCTTGGGGCATGCCGGCGGGGTGGTTTGCCCCGCAGCACGCCGTGGTCAGCGACGACATGGGCTTTGTCGATGCAGCGGGCAAAGCGGTGGCCCAATGGCCGGCGCCGTCGGGTCCGGTGACCGCCTACGCCAAGCTGTTTGCCAACGAACCGGTCGCGACCTGGGTAGCCTTGCGCGTGCATGCCGACCCGGGCACGGTCGAAACGGCAGACCTTGGCGCCTTGGTCACCGCGACTTCGGCACCGCTAAACGCCAACCCGGCGACGTACTTCGCGACCGGAAAACGGCTGACCATCGCCGTGCCCTTGGATCCCGCGCCGTGGGTGGGCAAGGCTCGGGGTCTGGTCTTGGCGCTGGCGCGCGGTGATTCTGCGGCGGCGGCGCTGGCGGCAAAGCCGTTCTTGCATGGCAACTGGGCGCGCTACCAGGCCCATGCCACGCTGGAAGTATTTGGCCCCGTCTACGACGACAAACACGCGACCTACGGCGGTTGGCCCGCCGGGCTGCGGCTAGCGGTAACCGCGCCCGAGACAAAGGGAAGTGTGCTCGTGCGCGTGCTCGCTGCGCCGGGCGGCAACGCGCTGGGCGCGGTCGTAGCCAACGTGCGCGCGGCACCCAACGGCCCGGTAGTCCGCACGCTGGTCTCCACCGCGCGGGGTCGACTGCTCGCCGACGGCCTGTCTCCTGGTCAAGCGTGGTTCGAGGTGAGCGGCACCCAGGAGTCGCTCGCGGCCAAAGGCGCGGACGGCTTGCCCGCGCCGCTGTCAGCCGCCGTGACCGTGACGGCTGGGGCCATCGACGTCGCGGTGGTGCGGGCTTGGGCGCTGCCTCAGGTAGAGGCGGCGACTGTCACGTGGCCCAGCACGCCCGATGGCGACGTTGACCTGCATTTGCGCTTGCTGGACTGGCCGGGTCTCGGCGACCAGGCGGCGCGGATGCAGTGGGAAGTGGCGGCCGCGCCAACAGGCCCGGCGG
>CAXRHS010000400.1:0-4140 GCA_964230235.1 Myxococcota bacterium | reverse complement strand
ACGATCGCATTTTATGTGTTCGTCTACACCATCTGGCTCAAGCCGCGTACCCCGCTCAACATCGTCATTGGCGGTGCGGCAGGCGCAGCGCCGCCGCTGATCGTCGACGCAGCGCTCAACGGCAGCATCGGCATCCAATCGCTGGCGATGTTCACGCTGGTATTCTTGTGGACGCCGCCCCACTTCTGGGCGATTTCGCTGTTTCGGGCCGGCGACTACGCCAACGCGGGCCTGCCGATGCTGCCGCTCACCCACGGCTCCGCGCACACCCGGCTGCGCATTGTCCAGTATGCGATCAGCATGACGCCGTTTGCGCTGCTACCGGCTGTAACGCGCCACCTTTCCTTGGGTTACGGCGTGTTTGCGCTGGCGGTCAGCCTGTGGTTCATCCTGGTCTGCGTCAAACTGTGGCGCGAGGACACCGAGGCGCGGGCCCGCAGGGTTTTTGCGGCCTCGCTGCTGCACCTGCACGCGATCTTCGCGGCGATGACAGTGGACCTTTTGATCCGTTGATGTAAGCTCCCGGACTCCGGGCGGGCCGAAAAAGCGCGCCAGGCGAGTTCTGGGGGCGTGACCCGTTGCGCGCAATCGCGTACCATTCGCCGCGACCGGGCGGGGCAACTCGCGCAAGTCGGCAAAATCATTCAGTTCAGCAGGATTTCGTCATGGCCAAAGTTGCCCAGCCGCGATCGCAAGTTGGCGTGCCCGAACGGGCCGCGGTCGCCCTGCCCCCGGGGGCTGCTACCGAATCATCTGCCGCAAACCGCCGGTCCTCCAACCGCAAGTGGTGGTCGGCGTTCGCCCTGTTGGTGTGGATCGCCGTGGTTGCGCTGGGCGGCTGCTCCAACGAACCAGCGCCGCGCGATACGCACAACGCGATCAGCGACTCGGGTGACATCAGTTCGTTCTTCTACCAGATGCTGCTGTGGCTCGACGTCGCCATCGGCGCAGCGGTGATCGCGGTTTGGGCTTGGACGCTGGTTCGCTTCAAGCGCGCCGCGGGCGACGACACCTTGCCGACACAGAACCACGGCGATGCCAAGATGGAGATGATTTGGACGGCGATCCCGACCGTCATTGTCATCGCCATCACGGTTCCGATGCTGGTCGGCGTGTTCCGCCTGGCCAAGCGGCCCGATCAAAACCAGCAGATCATCGAGATCGACGTCACCGGCAAACAGTGGTGGTGGGAGTTCCAGTACAAGAACGGCAGCGCCAACGGTCTGCACACCGCCAACGAGGTACACGTTCAGGCCAACACCGCCGTCGTCATGAACATGACGTCCAGCGACGTCATCCACGCCTGGTGGGTGCCACGCCTGACCGGCAAGCGCGACGCCACGCCTGGTCGCAGCTATCCGCTGTACTTCACCGCGCGCGAACCTGGCATCTACGACGGCCAGTGCGCCGAGCTGTGCGGCGCGAGCCATGCGCTGATGGGCACCAAGCTGTTCGTGCACCCGCCCGCCAAAGAAGTTGAGGTCGACTACAACGGCAAGAAGGTCAAGCTCGACAGCTACGAGACCTGGGTCAAAGAGCAACTGGCGCCAGTGGCTGCCCCGGCCGGTCCGGATCTCGAGCGCGGCGCCAAGCTTTTCAAGGACAAGACCTGCCCGACGTGCCACCTCGTCAAGGGTCTGGAGGGCGCCGAATCGGCCAGCCCGAGCATGACCACCGGCCCCAACCTGACACACGTCGGCTCGCGGATGACGATCGCCGCGAATACCATGCCCAACACGCCTGAAAACCTGGCCAAGTGGATTCTCGACCCCCAGGGCATCAAGCCCGGGGCCAAGATGACCAAGATCGCGATGTCCCCTGATGAGGCCAAAGCGATCGCAGCGTTCTTGACCAGCTTGAAGTAGTCGTTGGCCCGATCGCGCGGCCCCAGCGCATCACCAGCAAGCAAACCGCCGCGCCAATGGGCGCTCGGAGAACCGGATGGCAGCCATCACCGATTTCGACAAGGCCTTGGAGCCCGTCTACCACCAGGAGCGCGAGGTCAAGTACGGCCTGGTGGACTGGCTGACCACCGTCGACCACAAAAAGATCGGCGTGTTGTACGGCGCCGCTGGCCTGTTCTACTTGCTGGTCGGTGGCTTGGAAGCCCTGCTATTCCGCATCCAGATCGCCAAGCCGGATCAGAATATCTTTGTCGGCGACACCTTCAACGGCCTGGTGACCATGCACGCCACCACCATGGTGTTCATGGCGATCATGCCGCTGATTGCCGCGTTCTCCAACTACTTCGTTCCGCTGATGATCGGCGCGCGCGACGTGGCGTTCCCGCGCATGAACGCCTTTAGCTGGTGGACGTTCTGCTTTGGGTCGATCCTGCTCAACTCGTCTTTGATTTTCGCAGAGTTCCCCGCAGCCGGCTGGACTGGCTACGCACCCTTGACGACCAAGGCCATGTCGCCCTCGGCTGGCATCGACTTCTGGTGGGCCGGCCTGACCATGCTCGCCATCTCGTCGATGGTCGCGGGCGTCAACTTCGTGGTCACCATCTTGAACATGCGCGCGCCGGGCATGACGCTGATGCGGGTGCCGGTGCTGACCTGGATGATGATGGTCATTCAGTTCCTGCTGGCGTTCTCGTTCCCGCCGGTGGCTGTGGGCCTCATCCTGCTGTCGTTCGACCGCACCTTTGGCACCGTGTTCTACGAGTACACCATGGGCGGCGATCCGCACCTGTGGCAGCACCTTTTCTGGGTGTTCGGCCACCCCGAGGTGTACGTGCTGATCTTGCCGTCGATGGGCATCGTGTCAGAAATTCTGCCGGTCTTTGCGCGCAAGCCGCTCTTCGGCCAGCACGCGGTCATTTTCTCGGGTATCTTCATTGGATTCGTGGGCTTTGGCGTGTGGGGCCACCACATGTTCACCTCGGGCATGGGTCCGATTGCCGATGCGGTGTTCGCCTCCACCACGGCCATCATCGCCATCCCGACGGCAGTCAAGATCTTCAACTGGCTTGGCACCTTGTGGGGCGCCAAGATGACGTATCCCACGCCGATGATTTTCGCCTTGTCGTTCATTCCGCTGTTTACCATCGGCGGTCTGTCCGGCATCATGCACGCCAACGCACCGCTGGACTTGCAGCAGCACGACTCGTATTTCGTGGTCGCCCACTTCCACTATGTGCTCGTCGGCGGCGCGCTGATGGGACTTTTCGCGGGCTTCTACTTCTACATGCCCAAGATCACGGGCAAGATGATGTCCGAGGCGCTGGGCAAGGTGCATTTCTGGCTTTTCGCCATTGGCCTGAACCTGACGTTCTGGCCGATGCACGACCTGGGCAACCGCGGCATGCCGCGCCGCATCTACACCTACCCGGCCGACGCGGGCTGGAACTTTGACAACCTGCTGGCGACGAGCGGCGTCTTCCTGATGGCTGCGGGCACGCTGGTCTTTGTCTACAACATCTTTACCAGCCTCAAGTCGGGCAAGGACGCCGGCCGTGACCCGTGGGATGCGTGCACGCTTGAATGGCTGTGCGACTCACCGCCCAAAGCGCACAACTTTGACTTCACGCCGATCGTGTTCTCCGAGCGACCGTTGTGGGACCACAAGCACTCGGCCGACATGGCGATTCCGGTGCCGGAAACCGCGGAAGAAATCCACATGCCGTCGTACTCGTGGAAGCCGATGTGGGTCTCGGGCGGCATCCTCATGATTCTGGTCGGCTTGCTGCTTCTCAACACGATTCCGTTCAGCTGGTTGCTCAGCGTCGCCGGCGGTCTGACCATCATCGGCAGCCTGTACGCATGGGTGACCGAACCCGTCTAGCCCAAGCAGACAGCGCGCCGCTGCTGACCTGCAACCTTTGGCCGCAAAGCACCGTATCGCCAAGAGGACTCCCATGAGCGCACACCTGGCCGCCACCGACCCGCACGAGGTCGACCACAACGCCGGCCATCACTCGGACGCCGGGCACGGCCACCACGCCGTGGTCGAAAACAACTTCATGGGCCTGCCCAACATCAAGCTGGCGATGTGGGCGTTCTTGGGCTCTGAGTGCATGTTTTTCGGCTCGCTCATCGGCACCTACTTTTTCTACCACGGCAAGTCGCTGGGCGGACCGCTGCCGGCAACGATCTTCTCCATCGGCATCACGTCGATCTCGACGTTCTTACTGTTGAT
>CAXRHS010000399.1:0-2602 GCA_964230235.1 Myxococcota bacterium | reverse complement strand
GGACCGCCCGGAATGGCGGTAGCGTGTGCAAACGAACCGCCCGGTGCGGACCCGCACGCCGGGTGGTGTGGCAGGGGGACGGTCGGCGAATGCCGGCCGCCCCCTATGCCGATCCTAAGCCTGCGGCTTCAGCCGCCGGGTCAACACGAATTGCTCGTAATTGCGGCGGTTGTCCGCCGGTGCTTCTGGACCCCATTTGGCGATCCGCACCCGCAGCCCAGCCCACCCGTTGACAAAAAACCGCCTCCCATTTATCGTCGCCCGCGTCCGACCCTTTGCGATCGGGAGGCCCCTTTGGGTTTGCGTCGTGCCCACTACCGCAGCGCCTTGTGGTCCTCGCTTCTGGCGGTGGCGGTGGTCGGCGCGGTGGTCGGTGCCAACCTGTGGTCGATGTGGCACGCGGAGCCGGAGCCCGCCAGCCTGGACGCCCTGCAAAGGCTGACTGCGCTGCAGCACGACAACCGCGCGCACCTGCCTGCCAATGCCGAGGCCAACGCCAGCGACGTCGAGCCCGGTACGCTGGATGCTGGCGCCGCCCCAGGTGGCGCACGGCCGGCGGTCCATGTGACCGCGCCGGCCACCACCGGCGGAAAGACCCGTGAAATGACCCGCAGCTGCACCGTGCAGCCGGGCGAGAGCCTGGGCGCTGCGCTGGGACACTTGTTCATCCAAGGTGCCGTGCAGCGCCAGGTCGTCGAGGCCTACGCCCGGCTGCGCAAGCCGGAGCGGCTGCAGGCGGGTTGGCGGCTGTGGGCGCGTTTTGGCGTGCAGGGCGACGCGGCGCTGGCCGACGGCTCGGCCCTGCTGGCAGTGGTGGTTGCGCCCGCCCATGGCGAGGGCATCACCGTCGCGCGCAGCGATGGGACCAGCGGTGGCTTTGCCGCTACCGAAGGCGGGTTGCCCGGCATCGTGTTGCGCCAGACCTTGCGCTGTCCGGTCTCGGGTGGCCTGGAACAGGCGATCCGGCGCTGCGGCGGCGACGAAGCGCTGGCCGCCAATCTGGGCTTGCTGCTCGCGGATCGCTTGCACCCGCCGGTCGAACTGCACCCGGGCGACGAAGTCCGTCTGGTTTTCGACAAGCTGATGGACGGCGACCAGTTGGTGCGCCATCTGGGCATCGCGGCGGTTCAGGTGCGGCCGGTCGTCGGCAGCCCAACGACCGCGCTGCACTACCGCGACAGCGACGGCGAAGGCTACTACGCGGCCGACGGTGCCTCGCAAGAGGCGATGTTTCTGCGGCAACCGCTGCGGTCCGGGCGCACCACCAGCGGCTTTGGCATGCGCCTGCACCCGATTCTGCACCAGATGAAGGCCCACTACGGGGTCGACTTTGCGGCCCCGACCGGGACGCCCGTGTACGCGGCGGCCGACGGTGTGCTGGTGTCGGCGCACAAGGCTGGCGCCGCCGGCAACCTCGTGCGCTTGCGCCACGGCGACGGCTACACCACCGAATACATGCACCTGCACCGCTTTGCCGCGGGCATGTCTGCCGGCGATCGGGTCGGCAAAGGCGACGTCATCGGCTTTGTTGGCAACACCGGTCGGTCGACCGGACCGCACCTGCACTTTGGTGTGCGCAAGAACGGCAAATACCTCGATCCGACCTCGACCAACCATGTGGCGCAGCCGGGGCTGACGGCCCGGGCGCGCAAGCAGTTTGCGCCACAGGCCGCGGCGCTCCTTGAGTTGCTCAATGGCCTGGACAAGGGCGGCAAGGTCGCCGGCTCGTAGGTCGCTGCCGGTGCGGCCGCGGCGCGCGGTTCCCGGCCACTCAACAGCATGACACGCTTCGCCGGTGCCCTGGCCCTGCTGGCGCTGTGCTGCGCGGCAGTCCACGCAACCGCGCATCTGGACCGCCACGCCCCGCCCGGTGGTGCGCGCGGCTGGCAGCGCGCATTGCTCGGGATCTCCAACCTCGCGACAGGGGTGCGGTTTGCCGTGCGCGGCGTGCGCCCTGTGCCACCGGGCATCGTGGTGGTCGCCATCGACAGCGAGGCGCTCAACCGCTACGGTCGCTGGCCCTGGCACCGCGACGTGATGGCCGCGCTGGTGGACGGAATTGGCATGGCCGGCGCCGCCAGCATCGGGCTGGACGTGGTGTTTTCCGAGCCCGACCCGCGCGCCACCGAAGGCTTGCGGCAGGCACTGACTGAAAAAGGCCTGGCTGAGCTGATAGACAGCCACGAAACCGACCCGCTGCTGGCAGGTGCGATCGCCAAGCACGCCGACAAGGTGGTGCTCGGCTGGCAGACCGATTCGCCGTGCATTCCGCTGCGCGACGGTCCAAGCGACTGCCCGGCCGATGACGAGCAATACGCCCGCACCATCCCAGCGAGCCTTGGCCTTTTCGGCCTGCCCAAGCCAAAAGGCAGCAGGGTCTTGGTGGCGCAATCGCCGCTGGTGCACGCCGTCACGGTGGTCGCCAACCACGACACCTTCGCAGAACAGGCGCGCCGCGCCGGCTTCTTCAACGCGTTCTTGGACCCGGACGGCGTGGTGCGCACGAGCTACGTGGCGATGGCCGTCGCTGGCAAACTGCATCCGGCGCTGGCGCTGGCGATGGCCCAGGTCGCCTGGGGAGGCAAGGTGCAGGCCCAGTTGG
>CAXRHS010000398.1:0-4811 GCA_964230235.1 Myxococcota bacterium | reverse complement strand
ATCCTGCCGACGTACCGGTGGCGATCGCGCTGTCGGAGAAGTCGGCGCTGGCGACGATCGGCGCGCTCATCAGCGTGCCGCTGGCACCCGCTTGCAAGTCAATGCTGCCGGGCACCGCAATCGGCGCGCCATTGACCGTGTCCGCAATCGAGATCCCCGCGACAGCGACCTCGCCGGTATTGGTGATGGTGTAGCAGTAGTAGACCGTCGAACCGGTCGCGACCAGCAGGCTGTCCATGTCGTCGGCATTGCCACAAATGGCATCAAAGCTGGCCTTGACAGTCAGGGCCAACGACGCGGCAGGCGCGGTGACATTGACACTGGCGAAGTCGCTGTCGGCAAAGCTGTTCTTGCCGACCACGCCGTTGGCCTTGGCGATGTTGGTTAGCGTCGCGCCTCCGCGCAGATCGGCCTCGATGAGCGCGGTGCCGTAGGCGGTCTTTCCGCTGGCAAGGTCGCCAACCGCGGCCTGGCCACCGAGCGTCTGCAGCCCCGTCAAGGCGACGGAAAAGTCGTCGGCGAGGTTGGCGGGCGTGCCGTTGTCGTCGGATAGCGTCACATCATACAGATCGGCGGTCCCGTCGTTGCGAACCTCGTAGCAATACTTGACCAGTGAACCGGCGGTGGCGTCGATGAGATCGCTGCCGGGACAGGTGCCGTCGGCGCTGGTCACCGTCTTGATGACGCGCAGCAGCGGCAAACCAGCGCCGGCCATCTCGCCGATTTGCTTGAACGGGATGGTCTGGTTGCCGGCGTTGATCACGTCCGAAGTCGGCCACACCTCTTGGGCCCACAGCAAGTCGGCCTGCAGGTTGCCAGTTGGCGATGTCTGCGGCTTGCAGGCGGTGCGCACGTCGATTCGAACGATCACGTGCTCGTTCGCCTCCAGGTCATCGACCTGCAGCGTGGCGATGAGCTGTGCGGCCTGGTTGAACGGTCCGCCATTGGTGAAGTGTTGCTCGACCAGCTCCGCGACGCTGCCACCGTCGTCGGCGAGTCCGGCGTCGCTGCCGTTGGCCCCTTCGGCACACGAAGTACCAACCGCGCACTGCACCGTGCGATTGACCTTGACGCTCACAACGTCAACGTGGCCGGCACCCGACTGGCCAGTGGTGTCGGCCAGAAAGCCCAGTTGAAATTGAGCAGTCTGGCGCGCCTCGGCCGGCGTCGCTTCAACGTCGATGGCCAGGAAGTAGGTGACGATGTCCCCGCAGGCGAAGTCGCCGCCTTCCAGCGATTCGACGACGTCGTTGGTCTTGCCAATTGTGCCATCGTCGTAGGCGCCGCCGCCGGTGTCGTGGTTGTAGGTGTAGGGCGCTGCCGCAGCGAAATCGACGGCAGCGAAGTCGCCGCCGAGCGCGAAAGCCGGAAGCGGCAGAAGCGCGGCGGCCGCGCTTGCGAGGGTATGAAGCCCAGACCGACGCCGAGTCAGCGCGCGGACCAGGCCCGGTGGGGTGTGACGGAACATGGGGACTCCTGTGAGGTCGCCTAAAGCACCCGGCGAATTCCAGGCACGCCGACGACAGACGGGACGGGCTTGTGCACAGGCCGTGCCAAGTGCGCAGACGCCAGAGTTGTCTTTGAAATTAGCGGTCTTACCCGATGTCACATGCGCCACGCACATGTCTCGTGATACGGCGATTGTCTCAAGTTGTCTCAGGACTGTGCCCGAATGGCTTGGGCGGCCGGCCGGAACCCTGGGCGTTTCGCCCTTGACCTCCACGCGCCTCGGTCAGGGCCGTGCGACACCTCTTGGTGCTGACCGCATGGCAAAGCCATCGGTCAGCATGTGCTCACTGGGTGGGTCGCCAAGTTCGCGCCTGCATTGCAGCCGACTCGCGGCGACGGTGGAAGGTTCATCTTGAACTTCGGTCAGAGTCTATAGTAGGCTAAACATACAGCGGAATTCTTCCAGGATACCAAGAACCATTCCAACGCGAACCTCGGGTTTCGCCAGCTGGCCCGGCACGACAGGGCTGGTCAGGCAAAGGTCACCGGCAAGCACCCGTTGGTTGCGGCGCGCGTTCATGGCTTCCTCACAGTCCGCAGCCCGCGGACCGTCGCGCGGTAAGGGCCCGTGTAAAATCTATTCGATTTTCCACGTTGGCCCGTTGCTTGCCAAGTGGGCGGCAAGCTCGCGACTTTGCAAGTCGACTCGCCGCTCCGCTCCGCGCTTGTGTCGAGCGACTTGTTTTTACACGGATCCTAACTGCACACCGTGGCACTGGCGATGGCGCGACACGGCCAGCACCCGCCTATGTGACAGCCTGTCACATGTAACAAGTGCTGGAAATCTTTTGCAGATTTTTTCACTTTGCCCTTGACGCGCGGTTGGCCTTTGCATAGGTTCCATCGTGGACGCAGCAGGTCGCCGCGTCCTAGGCGTCCGGCGTCGGTTCTGCGCGAACCAAGCGCTGTGACGGTGAGCGATCGGTCGAGACCGGCCACCTGAAAACCTGGCTCGCACGCTGGCGATAGTCGCGCCCATTGTGGTCGGCCCCGCATCCAACTGGGGCTTGCGCAACGGTCTCGACTGCCTCCTGCGTGCTGTTTCTGCCGAACCCTGTCCTTTTTGAGGAGTTCGCCATGAATCAGCATCTTTCGCGCCGCACCATGGCGGCGATGACGTCCGCTGCTTTTCTTGCCGCCGCCCTTGCCGGTTGCGCCGCCGACAAGTTGCCGGAACCGCCAGCCAACAACGAGTCCGGCGGCGCCAAGGCGTCCGCACTGACCAACGTGCCGACCCTGAATACCTTTTTGGACAAGTCGATCGAAATCGACCAACTGGGCGCTTCGCCTCCGCAAGACGCCAACCTCGTCACGGGCAACGACAGCGATGGCAGCGCATCGGCGCAAAAGCCAGCCGGCGGTCCGTCGTCGTGGGTCGACTGGAACGACCTCGGCCTCGACCCGACGTCGATGGCCAATCACCGGTTCCTTGATCTCGACGACCCGGTTGCCAAGGGCGACACCACGTCGTTTCCGCAGAGCAACGAGTGCGTGGCGACCTCCCAGGTGCTCTCCAAGATGGACCTGACCTACGTGTCGGTGTCCAACAACATGCAGTATTCGTACTTTGGCGTGCAGCGCTCGTCGAACACCGGCGACGCCGGCTACTACTGGATCTTGACCCAGAAGGCGCCCAAGCTCGTGCAGGGCGAAGCGCCGTGCTCCGCGGGCCAAAAGCGCCTCAAGTACGACATCAGCGGCCCCGGCGTGAATGGCGGCACCGGCGACGTCATGCTCGCCGGCCACTTCAAGCCAAACTCCGCGCCCCTGATCCGCGTGTTCCAAGCCAAGGCGTCGTTCAACGACGTGCCGGCGACCATCGCGCTCGACTTCAACAACACGGCGATGTGGGTCGAGAAGCCGTCCGCCGTTGGCGCAGCTGCGGTCAACACCACCGTCACCCGCCCTGGCAGCTTTGGCTCGGCGGGCGTCAAGAACATGTCGGGCGGCAATCTCGGCATCGAGCTGTTCGCCGAGGCCGCCGTCAACCTCGACATCTTCACCGGCGCCAGCAAGTGCGGCGCGACCTACTACGCCTGCGTCATCACCCGTTCGTCCGGTTCGGGCGGCACCAGCCCCGACCTCAAGGACGTGGCTGGCCCGTCGATCCTGAACTTCGGCCAGACCACGGCGACCGCCACGCTGACCCCGACCTGCGGCTCGGCGTTCAACTACTCGGCCAGCGGCAAGGACATGCTCGGCCAGCCGATCGCCAACCCGTCGTGCAGCTGGACGTTTAGCGACGGCAGCACCTCCAATTCGTGCAGTGGCACCATCAACACGCTCGCGACCGGCACGGTCACCGGCACGGTCACCGTCACCAATCCGGCCAGCGGCTGCTCCGGCACCTCGGCCAGCGCCAGCGTGCTCGTGTACCCGTCGCTGGTCGCCAGCGCCAGCGCCGCCGGTACCTGTGCCAGCACCGTCAACTACGGCTCGGCCGTCGGCGGCGGCAGCGGCTCGTACAGCTACGCCTGGACCTTCACCGGCGCCGGCACCGCGTCGCCCGCGTCGAGCACCAGCGCCAGCGGCAGCTTCAGCGTGTCGTCCGGCGGCACGCCGTACACGGCCAACCTGGTTGTGACCGACGACCGCAGCGACATCGTGTGCAAGGCAAACGCCAGCGCCGTCGCCGTACCGTATGCATCAGTGGTCGCCTCGGCTTCGCTCTCGCCGACCTGTGGCCTTGGGTTCGGCTACACCGCTTCGGCAACCCAAGGCGGTGTGGCGTTGGCCGGTGCGCAGTGCACGTGGTCGTTTGACGGCGGCGCTTCGGCGTCCGGTTCGTGCAGCGGCAGCGAAGCGGCTGGCGCGGGCAGTCACAGCGGCACCGTGACGATCACCGACCCGGTTTCTGGCTGCTCGGCCAACCTGACCCCGGCCAGCGTCAACGTGTACGAGCCGCTGGGCGTCTCGGCCGTGTTGGTCGGCAACTGCACCAACGGCATCGAGTACGCGGCCACGGTCACCGGGGGCAGCAACCCGGGCGGTACCGGCGTGGCGTGGACCTTCTCCGGCCCGGGTGCGGTCACGCCGGCGGCGTCGACGTCGCTCTCTGGCGTCGCGCAAGTCTCGGTCGCGGCGCAGAGCTACACCGGCAACGTCGTGGCGACCGACCCGCGCACCGACATCCAGTGCACCGCTTCGGCTTCGGCTTCGGCCACGCCGTACTCGCCGGTCGTGGTCAGTCTGTCGCCGTCGTCGGGCGGCGGCACCTGCCCCGGTCTCTCCAGCGACGCCATCACCTACACCGCGACGGTTACGGGCGGCGACGGCAGCTACAACTACCTCTGGTCGGACGG
>CAXRHS010000397.1:0-2473 GCA_964230235.1 Myxococcota bacterium | reverse complement strand
GTCGACGGCATCGGCAAGCACGGCGGCCGCGTCGTCGAGCGGTTCATCGCCAGCCAGCAGCAATTCCGCATACGCGAGCAGACTGTTGGCACGCTCCGCTTCATCGCATTCCGCCAGGGCAAGGCGCTGCGCGGTCAGCTCCTCCTGGCGCGCCTCGATCTGTGCAAGCGCGGTATCGCGCAGTTCGCGGGCTTCGGCGTGATCGGGCCGGGCAGCCAGCAAGCGATCGAGGCAGACCAGCGCGGCGCGGCCGTGACCCTGGGCCACGTGACCGCGGGCGGCGTCGGCCAGGGCTTCGATCGCGCTCGGCCCTTCTGCAGCCAGCGCGGCGACCGCGTCAACGACGTGTCCATAGCGAAACAGACGCTGAAACATCGGGTCGTCGGCGGTCAGCTGGGCCAGCGCCTGACCGGCATCCACGGTCGGAAACAGCCGGAAAGACTCGCGGTAGAGCCCAGTCGCCCGATTCGGGTCAGCATTGGCCACCAGGTTGGCCGCTGCTTGGAGAATGGCCGAGCGCACGCGCGGATGTGGCTCGCGCGAGGACAAGGTCAACAGCGACTCGGTCGCCGCAGCGGCGGTGGTGGTGCCCGCCTGCAGTGCTTCAGCGATTCGCTCGACGTCGACCAGTTCTGGCCACGCGGGCGCGTCTGTCGGCGCGGATTGCCCTGGCGCGATCATCGAAACCTCAGAACGGATCTGGCCTTGCGCCCGGATGGCTGCGCGGCTTGTGCCGCGTCGGGCGCTCAAAGCAATTGGCGCCGTCGGCTCCGCGGGGCTTGCCAACCGCGCGCGACGCGCGCCCGAGTGTAGGGGCGAACGGCAGCGATGCCAAGCGCGCCAAGGCCTTTGTCGTGAACGACGACCGCGGCGTCCGATCCGTGGGATTGGCTGCAACGGGCCAGAACACGGGTTCGCCAGCGCAGCGGCAGGCGGTTCACCCCGAGTGCAGCAACACCCGCGGCAACCGATGATTCAGGCACGGCTGGCTACCGCGCAAAATCATCGTGCAGGCGCACCACGTCGTGCAGCTCCGGTGTGCTGACTTCGACCAACCGAACGTCGCCGTGCGGCGCGCAGAAGCGGTGCACCGTTCCTGGGGTGATGTGCCACGACTGACCAGGGTGGAGATCGACGACTTGGATTTCTCCGTCGCCCAGTTCGAGTCAACGGGTGCCCTCGCGCACAAAACTCGACTCTTCTTTTTGCGCATGGTATTGCCGACTCAGGCGCAAACCCTTGCGGATGATCAAGAACTTGCCCGCGTAGCGGCTGGTCTCGGCCCAGATTTCTTCGTGGCCCCAGGGTTTTTCGACGATGCGCACGGCCGCGCTCCTTGCGGTGTCCCGATTTCGGGGCGATAAGGGTAGCGCAGGACGTTGGGCGGGGAAAGATCACCGCTGGCCCGCGGATCCGGCGCTTTCGGCACATCTCTGCGTTGTCACTGCGCTCCGGTGCTCGACGACCTTGAAGGTCGCCTCCGCTCCGATGCTCGCTCCGCCTTGATCTGCATCCGAAATCGTCGGCCCGACCGAAGTTATTGCCGTATTGGGGTGGCCCGTTCGCGCGACTCTGCCGGCAACCCTTGGTTGTGCCGCGCAGCGCTACTCGGTCGTCGGCGTCACGGGTTGCCGCGCGCTCGCCCACGCCGCCAGCACATGGACAGCACCGGCCAACGCCAGCGCCCACACGGCTTGGGGCCCAAAGCGCACGGGCGTCCAGGTCACTGCAAGTGCAGGCACGAGATCGTGGGTCTCGAAGCGCTGCACGATGGCCGTTGAATCCGCCCACGCCAGCGCCAGCAAGTGCGCAACGGCGTACAACGTCCACGCCGCCAACGCCCAGTTGCGCCGCAAAGCAAAGCCCAAGCCTGGCACGGCCAGCGCCGCCAGCAGTCGCGGCCAGCCCAGTTGCACGGTCATGGGCCGGCTTCCCTTTCGGTCTGCAGAACGACCCGTTCCAGTCCGTCGCGCCGCACGCGCAAGTGGCCGCGGTGGGTGATGGCAAAGTCGGTGCCGACCTTGTGCAAGCGCACCGTCACGGGCAGACCATAGACCCGGGTCGCCGCGCGCAACTGCACCCGCTGCCTGGCCAGCACCGGCACCCGCTTGCGCTGGTCGTCCAGCTTGACCAAAAGCGGCGACAAGTCATAGCGAAACACGTGCTTGAGGCCGACCAGGCCCTGTTGATGCAGAATCGGCAGGCCGTCGTGCTTGAGCCGCTCCTTGATCGTCAAGTGGTGGACCACGCTGGTATTGCCAAGCGCTGCATTGAGCGGGTCCGGCGCCATCTTGCGACTCAGCGTGATCGTCTCGCGCGCCAGCGCAAAGTCGCTCTGGTTCGGGTCCATGCGCCCTTGCAAGCTCAAGTGGGCGACGCGGTCGGCGTAGCCATGCTTGACCCGGCGGGCCAGCCAGTCGCGCCCCAGTTCCTTGATGCGGTCTTTGGCGGCGTAGACCAGCGCGCCGATGCC
>CAXRHS010000396.1:0-4631 GCA_964230235.1 Myxococcota bacterium | reverse complement strand
ACAAGCAGGGCGACGTTTGTGACAGCGACGACGACGGCGACGGCCTGCCCGATGCCACCGAAGACAAGAACGGCAACGGCAAGCTGGATCCGGGCGAGACCGATCCGCTGGTCAAAGACACCGATGGCGACGGACTGGACGACGGCCAGGAGGACTTCAACGCCAACGGCAAGGTCGACAGCGACGAAACCGATCCGACCCTGCCCGACACCGACGGCGACGGCATCAAAGACGGCGTCGAAGACAAGGACAAAGACGGCGAGGTAGATCCAGGCGAGACCGACCCGACCAAGAAGGATACCGACGGCGATGGCCTTGCCGACGGTGCCGAAGACAAGAACGGCAACGGCAAGGTAGACGCCGGCGAGACCGATCCGACCCTGCCCGACACCGATGGCGACGGTCTCAAGGATGGCGAAGAGACCGCGACGGATCCGACCAACAAGGATACCGACGGCGATGGCCTGTCCGACGCCCAGGAGGACAAGAACGGCAACGGCAAGGTCGACTCGGGGGAGACGGACCCCACCAAGCCAGACAGCGACGGCGACGGCATCAAGGACGGCGGCGAAGACAAGAACGGCAACGGCAAGACCGATCCGGGGGAGACCGACCCGACCGACAAAGACACCGACGACGACGGCCTGGTCGACGGCGCCGAGGACAAGAACGGCAACGGAATCGTCGACAACGGCGAGACCGACCCAACCCAGCCCGGTGTGGGCCCGGTGCAACTGGCGGGCGGCGGCTGCACTGCCGGTTCCAAGCCGATGGGCGGCGGCTGGTTGGCGGCGTTGCTGGTGGCGTTGCTGCTGATGGTGCGACTTCGGCGAAGCGCCCCGATCGCGGTTCTGGCGCTGACGCTGACCGCGACCGCTGCGGCACCGGCGTGGGCCGCGGACGGCGACTACAGCCTGCAACGGCTGCGGGTGGCGCCGACCTCGACCGGACTGGTGCACACCGATGGCGCCCGCCTGTTGCCGGCGTGGACGCCCAATGTCGGCCTGTGGCTGCACTACGACCACCGGCCGCTGACGGTCACGCGCGTGGACACCGCCCGCGTTTACGACGAGGTCGGTCGGCAAGTTGCCATGCAGTTGGCCGCGGCGTTGGGCGTGTTCGGCTTTGGCGAGATCGGCATGGTGATGCCACTGGTGCTGAACCAGGGCGGCGATGCGCGACCAGCGGGCATGGGCACAGCGCCATCGCTCAGTGCGGGCGCCGGCGATCTTCGGCTGCACGCCAAGTTGCGCGCGTGGAGCGACGGTCCGCTGAGCCTGGCCCTGTCCGGCGCGCTCGATCTGCCCACGGCGAGCGCGGCGTATTCCGGCGACAAGGGCATCGGCATTGAGCCGCGCGTCAACGTCGGCTACACCACCAAGACCATGGGCGTCTTGGGCACGGTGGGCACCCGGTTGCGGTCGGACTTCAACCCCGCGCTCAACGGCTTGAAAAACACGCCAAAGATCGGCTCGGAAGGGCAGCTGACCCTGGGCGGCTGGTACAACCTGAGTCCCGATTTTGTGGACGCGCTTCTGGACAGCCGGTGGTCGGTCAACCTGGCGGAGCAGGATGTCGAAGAGCGCTCCGGCGAGGTTCTTGGCGGCGTTCGCTTGCACCTGCCTGGCGAATTGCAGGCGACTGCGGTTGCGGGGCCGGGCTTTGGCCTGGGGCTTGGCACCCCGGCATTTCGTGCCGTATTGGGACTGGTGTGGGCGCCCGATCCCGGCCGCGACAGCGACGGCGACGGCATCTACGACAAAGTGGACCGCTGCCCCAAGGAACCGGAAGACAAGGACGACCACGAAGACAGCGACGGCTGCGTGGACCCCGACAACGACAAGGACGGCATCCTCGACACCGCGGACAAGTGCCGCAACGAACCGGAGGATGCCGACAAGTTTGAGGATGAGGACGGCTGCCCGGACCCAGACAACGACAAGGACGGCCTGCTCGACGCCGCCGACAAGTGCCCGCTGCAGCCAGAGGACAAGGACGGGTTCGAAGACGCCGACGGCTGCGTGGACCCCGACAACGACAAGGACGGCATCCTCGACACCGAAGACAAGTGCCGCGACGAGCACGGCGTCAAAGAAGAGGCCGGCTGCCCGATCCGCGACAAGGACAAGGACGGTCTGGCCGACAACGTCGACAAGTGCCCGGACCAGCCCGAGACCTTCAACGGCATCGAAGACGACGACGGCTGCCCAGACAAGGCCAACAAGGTCGAGGTCACCGAAAAGGAGATCAAGATCTTGGACAAGGTCTACTTTGAGACCGCCAAGGCCGCCATCAAGCCGGTCAGCTTTGCAATCCTGGACGCCGTCGCTGCCGTGCTCAAGGCCGTGCCGCGGGTCGGCAAGGTGCGGGTCGAAGGCCACACCGACGATGTCGGCAACGACGACGACAACCTCAAGCTCTCCCAAGCGCGTGCGGAGTCCGTGGTCAAGTACCTGACCGAGAAAGGCATTGCCGCAGATCGCCTGGTGGCGAAAGGCTATGGCGAAACCAAAGCGCTGTGCGCGGACGCTGCAGACCTGCTGACCAAGGGCAAGAAGGCCAAGAAGCAGCTCGACGCTTGCCGCGAACAGAACCGGCGCGTGCAATTCAAGCTGTTGGAAATGAACGGCAAGCCCGTGCCCGAAGACGAGAACCCGCAAAAGATCGAAACGGCACCGGCGCCGGCCGCGAAGTAGCCACTGGGCCAGCCGCCGACCGCGAGCATGTGCTACACTGACGCGCCTTTTGGGAGGCCGACATGTCCGCACCTTTGCTCGCCCGCTCGACCCGCACTGCCTGGCTTGTCTGCTCCCTAGCGGCCAGCCTCACCCACTGTGCGGAGGCTGGGACAAGCACCGGCTCTGGCGGCGGCGCTGCTGGGGGCGACGCGACCGTCGCCACAGATGGCGCGGGCAACGACACTGCAACCGGCGACGGCAGCCATGGCGATGCCAGTGGCGCAGAGCTTGGCATCGGCGACAGCGGCAGCGGGGACGCCAGCAGCGAGACCGTCGATGCCGGTTGCAACCCCGCGACGTGCCAAGGCTACTGCGTCGCCGCCACCGGCGCGTGCGTAGACTGCCTGGTCGACAGCCACTGCGGCCAAGGCTACGGCTTCGTTGCCCACCAGTGCGTCGCCAAGACCGGGTGCACGCTTGGGACCAGCCAGTGCCAAAACCCTAGCGCCCTGCTGGTATGCCCCGATGGCAAAGGCTGGAAGGTGATTGCCTGTGGCCCTGGCACCGTCTGCGACGCTGGCGCGTGCATCAAGCCCTACTGCACCCCTGGCAAGCCCGCCTGCAAAGACCACACGGCCGGCACCTGCAACGCCACCGGCACCGGCGTGAACGGCGGAACGGACTGCAAGGCCAGCGGCAAGTTCTGCGTGGCCGGCGCGTGCAAAGCGCAGGTGTGCACCCCCGGCGAGTACTACTGCGACGGCAACTTGATGAGCCTGTGCAACGACCAGGGCACCGGCGCCGACGAGCAATTTGACTGCGCACAAGAGGGCGGGGTCTGCATTGGCGACACCTGCGCGGACTCGCCGTGCCAGGGCGGCGGCCTGGGCTGCGTCGGCAACGAGGTGGTGCAGTGCAACGGGCCCGACATCAAGGTCATCAAGAGCTGCGGGTTCAGCGAGGCGTGCGACGACGGCCAGTGCAAGCCCAAGGTGTGCAACCCCGGCGATGGTAAGTGCCTGGACGACACCACTGTCCAGTTCTGCAACGACCTCGGCACGGCCTGGGAGGCCGCTGTCAACTGCGGCATGAAGAACGGCTACTGCGAAAACGGCGATTGCAAAGCGATGCCCTGCCCCAACGGCGGCCTTGGCTGCCAAAACGACCAGGTGGTCCAGTGCAACGGCAAGCAGGTCAAGCTGATCGAAGACTGTCCGGCAAAAGGCATGTCGTGCGCCAGTGGCGCGTGCGCTGCCAAGGTCTGCAACCCGGGTCAGACCCAGTGCAATGGCGACGACATGGAGTTCTGCAACGGCAACGGCACCGGCTGGGATCCCGGCATCCCATGCGGCATCATGGGCATGACCTGCTTCGACGGCCAGTGCCAGAAAGAGGCGTGCAAGCCAGGTGGCTTCGGCTGCGAAGGAACCGTCCTTGTGCAATGCAACGGCCCCAAGCCGACGCCGGTGCAGGACTGCGCGACAGCCGGCCAGGTGTGCGACGCCGGGGCGTGCGTCAACCCGATCTGCACGCCCAATGACGCCAGTTGCGACGGCACCAAAGTCATGATGTGCAACAAAGCGGGTACCGCAGTGTTCGAGGTCGAAGACTGCGCCAAGGCAGGCGAGACATGCTTGGACGGCAACTGCGTCGCGACGCCATGCCTGCCCGGCGGCAAAGGCTGCAAGGGCACGGACGTCGTGCAATGCGACGCCGCGGGCAAGAACTTCAGCACCGTAGAGGCCTGCGGCGATGCCGGTGGCACCTGCGCCGCGGCGGCGTGCATTTCGGCCGTGTGTGCCCCAGGCTTTGGCAAGTGCTCGGGCACGGTCGTGCAGAGCTGTGCCACGGACGGAAGCGGCTGGGAAGAAGACGACAATTGCGCAAAGAGCGGCAAGAACTGTGCCGAGGGCTTCTGCACCTCCAAAGCCTGTCCAGCCAACTACAAAGGCT
>CAXRHS010000395.1:0-2464 GCA_964230235.1 Myxococcota bacterium | reverse complement strand
GACCAGCACATCCGCGGCCAACCAGACGGCAGGGCCGCCAGCGTTGGCCGATTCGGCGTTTGCGACATTGGGCGGCCGGAGCTCAACTCCGACCTCGCTCAGTGTGCCGCGTCGCCAGGAGTCACCACTGAATTCGCAGCTGGTCCGCCCTTTGCGGATCTCGCGTGCGTCCGATGGCGCCCATCGTTCCTTCGCGGAGGGCCGGGTCCGTATAGGCCACGGCCTCTTGCAGCACCAGGTGATCAACTTCTTGATCGCCTGCCGGCCGGTAAGTCGGCCGATTTTCGTGCTGCGAAGGCTCCTTTCCCGATGGGAGGGTGGGCTGATGTGCAGCCCGATTGTGGCGCCAAACCCCGAGGGGGCCGGCGCGGGGGCGAAAGTCTACGCCTGCGCGCCCTGGCTGTCAACGGGGTTTTGTCGCCGAGGCTACTCGCGCCAGATGAACTTCCACGGGTGGCGCTTGAGGTCCTTGAGCAGCAGCTACAGATCCATGCAAAGTTCATTGTCCATCAGCAAGCCGCCGCCCGTTCCGCGCCCTTTGCGGGCGTTTTGGGTGACGGCTTGCACGTCGTCCACCGCGCGATCTGCTTTTTGCACAGCGCCGTCGACGCGATCCAAGACGCCGGTCACCTTGCCGACGGCCTTGTCGCCGAGCAGCACTTCGGCCGTCGGCTGGTCGCGGAGTTTCTCGGACAAACGTCGGACATTCTTGGCGATCGCCTTGGCATCGACCAGGATTGGATCAGTCGCCTCATCGACCCGCGCACTGACCCGTTCGACGTTGGCCAGGGTGCGCTTGATTTGCTTGCCGTCGCCGACGGAACTCTCCAGCACCGCGACCAGCTTGTCGAGTTTGGCGCTGGTCTGGTCGAGCCGATCCAGCACGCGCTTGACGGTTTCGCGGTTGTCCACGACCAGTTGGTCGGCGTCGTTGACCATTTTCTTGGCGTCGAGCACGGCCTGGTCGGCATGGGTCAAGATGTCGCTGATGGTGGCCTCGTTGCGCTCCAAGATGCGGGTGACGGCACCGGCGACCTTGGACAACTGCTGGCCCAGGATTTCCATGCGCAACGGCGGGACGCCGACGACCGCGCTGCCGGTGCGAACAACCGGCTTGTCGAAAGAACCGGGGTCGATCTCGATGTATTTCTCGCCCAGGATGCCCTGGGTCGAGATGTAGAACTGCGCGTCAGTGTGGATGGTTTTGCCCTTTTCAGGTTCGACGTCGACCCACACCCGAACCACGATTCGGCGGCCGCTCTTGGGATCCAGCTTGCCACCCATGTACTCGATCGTCGTGACCTTGCCTGCCGACACGCCCGCGAGCTTGACCGGCGCGCCGGGCTTGATGTCGCTCGCCGTGTTGTAGTCGATGGCGATGGTGTAGCCGCCCGAACCGCGCAGATCGCCCAAGACGACGACGAAGCCGATAAGCAGGGTGGCGCACACCAACACCAAAGCGCCAACTTTGACCTCGATCGCTTTTTCCTTCACGGATCGCCTCTGGCGCCTGTGGCCATGGACCGCGGCATGGTAGGCCAAACGCGGCGATCCGTCGAACACCCGGTCTACACGGATTGAACGGCCGGAAAATACGTCAAAAAGCGCCGCAGTTCACAAGTCCATCGCGCCTTCGGCAAGGCCGCGGATGAACTGGTAGATGACGCCGTCGCGGCTGTTGCGGAAATCGGTCGGCGTGCCGTCGAGCCGCACATTGCCTTGGTAGATCATGGCGATGCGGTCCGCCACGGTAAAGATGGACCGCAGGTCGTGGCTGACCACGATCGAGGTCACGCCTTGCTCGTCGCTCAGTTGCCGTATCAACCGGTCGACGTTGGCGGCCGCCAGCGGATCGAGACCGGTCGTCGGTTCATCGAAGATGACGAAATCGGGGTCGAGCGTCAGCGCCCGCGCGATCGCGACCCGCTTGCGCAGCCCGTCGCCGATGTCGCTGGGAAAGCGGGTGGCCATGTGGTCCATCTGGACACGGCGCAAAAAGCCAATCGCGGCGTCGTGGGCCTGCTTGTGGTTCATGTCCTTGTGCTTGCGCAGCGGCAGCATCACGTTTTCGACCAGCGACATCGAGTCGAAAAGGGTCGAGTGCTGAAACACCATCGCGCAGCGCATGCGCACCGGGTAGAACTCCTTTTCGCTCAGGTGGGTGATGTCGCGGCCGTCGAGCAGCACCTGGCCGGCGTCCGGTTGGATGAGGCCGACCAGGTGCTTGACCAGCACGCTTTTGCCCGCACCGGACAGGCCGACGATGAACAGGATCTGGCCCTTGTCGACCACGAGCGACACATCGCGCAGGACATGCTTGCTGCCAAAAGCCTTGCTGATGTTGCGAAATTCGATCACCGAACCCGTCCGCCGGCGCGCTGGGTGTCACGCCCGTGCCTGCGCGCTAGCATAGCCGGCTGTGGCGGCGGCGGAAATCGCCATCCGGCCGCGATCGCCAGGAGTG
>CAXRHS010000394.1:0-10776 GCA_964230235.1 Myxococcota bacterium | reverse complement strand
TGGCGTCGCAGCCGTCGAGCGTGCACACGTCACCGTCGTCGCATGACTTGCCAACGCCCTTGCACTTGCCGAACTTGCAGGTGTCGTTCTTGGTACAGCCATCGTTGTCGTCGCAGGCGAACCCGCCGACGACCGCATACTGGCATCCGGCGACGGGCGAGCAACTGTCCGCGGTGCACGGGTTGTTGTCGTCGCACGGCTTGTCGTTGACGACGATGCACTTGCCCGACTGACACGCGGACTGCACGCACGGATCCTTGGTGTTGCACGGCTTGACCAGGTTGTCGTGCGCACAGCCGCTCGCGGGCAGGCAGTGGTCCAAGGTGCACTCGCTGCCATCGTCACAGGCGACAGCGGTGCCCTTGCACAGACCGGCGGCACACGTATCCGCTTTGGTGCAGGCGTTGCCGTCGTCGCAGGTCATTACATCGGTCGCCGGCTTGAGGTTGCAGACTTGCAGGGCATCGCAGTAGGCAACGAGGCACGGCACCGCCGACGCCTTGCAGTCGAGATCGCTGACGCAAAGCGGCACGGCTTTTGGGCCCGTATCCGCGGCAGTTGCAGCATCCGGCTGCGCCGCGGTGTCGCTGGCGGCGTCCGACCCGCTGGCGACACTTGGTTTTGGCGCATCGGCGCATGCCTGCATCGCGGCTACGGCAGCCGCCGCGACGATCCAGAGCGTTTTCAGCGCCTTGAGTTTCGATGGGTTGGGGGATTTTGTGCAGTCCATGACCTAACCATAGCCAACCCGCCGCAAGTTTGTCACCCTCGGCCCGCCGCAATCGGCGCACCGGTTTGCCCCGCATGTCGCACCGCCCTGCCCCGCCGCCGCGATCTGGCCTGGTGCTGCTGGCGCTGCTCTACCTCGCGCAGGGCATGCCATTTGGCCTGCAATCCGTTGCCTTGCCTGTGCTTTTGCGAGAGCGCGGCGCCACGCTTGAGCAAATCGGCCTGGCCGGCGCCCTAGCGTTGCCCTGGCTTTTGAAGGTCTTGTGGGCGCCTGCGGTCGACCGCTGGGGCACCCGCTGGCGCTGGATCGCAGCGATGCAAGCGCTTTTGGCTGCAGTCTCCGGCGCGGCTGCGTTCGCCACCGCGGCCGACGGCGTAGACGTTGCAGTGCTGGCCTGGACCGTGCTCGCGCTCAACTTTGCGGCGGCGACCCAGGATATTGCGGTCGATGGCCTTGCCGTCCACTTGCTGGGCCAAACTGGGCTGGGTTGGGGCAACGCCGCACAAGTCGTTGGCTACAAAGCCGGCATGATCGTCGGCGGCGGGGTCCTGGTGTGGGCGAGTGCCTCGCTCGGCTGGCCCGGCGTGTTCGCGCTGATGGGCGCCATCTACGCAGTACTGCTTGGTTTCACCTTGGCCCTGTCGCGCCGATTTGGCGGGAGTGCACCGACGCAACAGCCGTTGTCGTTGGGCGACGTTACCCGCGCATTGACCCTTGAACTCACCCGCAAGGGCGCTGTTGCGGGGGTCGCCATCATCGTGTTCTACAAGGCCGGTGAGAGCGTGGTGACCACGATGTTCAAGCCGTTCCTGGTCGATCGCGGGTTTAGCGCGGCCCAGATCGGCCAGTATGTCGGTGTATTTGGCATGATCGCGTCGGTGGCCGGGTCGCTCGCTGGCGGCTGGTGGGTCCAGCGCAGAGGTCCGACCGGTGCCCTGCTGGCCATCGTGTGGCTGCGCGCCCTGTCGATGGCTGGCGAGGTGGCGTTGGCCGCCATTGAGCCCACGCCGGCTGCGGTTGTTGCGGCGACGTGCCTGGAGCACGTGTTCGGCGGTGCACTGACCACGGCGATGTTCGCGTGGATGATGGCGCGCGTTGATCCCAAGGTGGCCGGCACCCACTACACGCTGCTGGCGAGCCTGGAGGTGCTGGGCAAGATGCCGGCGGGCTGGGCAAGTGGCTGGCTGACGGCGCAAACCAGCTATTTTACAGCGTTTGCAGTGGCAATGGCGCTGTCCGTGGCCTACGCTGCGGCGTTGCCGTGGCTGCAGCGCGCGGCGGGCAGCGGCCATGGCGAAGCGGCGGGCTGACAAAACCAAGCCCAATTGCCGCAGGCGACAAGCGCAGGACTGGCTTGGCCGGCTCAATGGGTGCGTCGCTGGCTTGCGCTGCCCGCGCGCGTTCCCGGCGATCTGCGACATCGTCCATGCGGCTCGGGTGCCGGATGCCCTTTCGCGACCCGCCATGGCTCACAATTGCACATACTCAGCACCTGGGTGCAGGTGCCCTTTGCTGGCGCGGACCTGCGGCGGCCGATCGGCACACTGCGGCGTTTTCAGCCGGCTGTTTTTGTGGTCCACTGCCGGCCGCGTTCGCCGATCGCGGCGCAAGGTCGATCACCCATGATGCAGCAGGCCCCTATCGTTCCCGGCGCGCAGCCGCCCGCCACCATGAATGCCATCGTCGTCCCGGAATTTGGCCAATGGCACTACCGCAGCGATGTGCCGGTTCCCGAACCCGGCCGCGGCGAAATCCGCATCGCAGTGCAGGCGTGCGGCATCTGCGGCACCGACGTGCACATCGCCAAGGGCGACGCCAGCCTCCAGCCGCTGCTTGCACCGCCCATTGTGCAAGGCCACGAATTCTGTGGCCGCGTCGACAAGCTGGGCCCGGACACCGACGGGCCGTCGGTTGGAACGCTGGTCTCGGCCGAGATGCACGAGGTGTGCGGCCACTGCCCGGCGTGCAAGGACGGCAAAGCCCACGCATGCGCCAATACGCGCTACCGGGGCCTGAACGAAAACGGCAGCTTCGCCGACTACGTGGTGGTCAGCGCCAGCAATGTCGTCGCGCTGCCCGATGGCGTTCCGCTCAAGGTCGCCGCCTTCCTGGATCCGCTAGGCAACGCCGTGCACACGGCATGCAAGGTGCCCGTCGAGGGCAAGTCGGTGTTGGTGGCCGGGTATGGCGCGATCGGGGCGATGGTCGTCGAGATCGTGGCCTTTTTGGGTGCCCGCGAAATCCACGTGATGGACGTCAAGGGCAAAGCGCTGCGCAAAGCCGAAGAGCGCGCCGCCGCGGCTGGCTTCGCGGAGCGCTTGACGGTGCATCGGGTCGAGTCTGCGCACCGCAACTCGCTGTGTGAGAACCTGATTGCCCGCACCGGTGGCGGCGTCGATGTGGCCATGGAGATCAGCGGCCACCCGGACGCCATCAACGACTGCATCCGCTGCACCCGCGCGGGCGGCGACGTGGTGCTGTTGGGTCTACCGACCGACTCGGCGGTGACCTTGCAGGATTTTGGCCAAAACATCATCTTTCGCGGGCTGACGTTGCACGCCGTCATCGGTCGCGAAATGTACCGGACGTGGGATGTGATGCTCGACCTGCTGCGGCGCGGCTTGCGCACCGATTTCCTGGTCACCAGTGACCTGCCGCTCTCGCAGTCGGCAGAGGGCGACCGACGCCTCGCTTCCGGTACAGAGCAAAAGGTCGTGCTGTACCCGGGTTGGGATCGCGGCGCCGGGCCGCCGGATCACGCATCATGAGTTCGACAATGTTGCTGCGAGGGCCGGCGCTGACTTTGGGGTTGGCGCTGCTTGCGGCGGCACCGGCACGCGCAGATGACGATTGGTGGCAGCGCGGTATGCTGGTGGACTACGGCCTGGTGGCGGCCGGCGCGGGGACGTTTCTGGCGATGGCACGGGCGGCGCCGCCCTCTGGGTCGGGCATCGGGCCCAGCTTCGACGCCGCCAACCCGTCCGCGATTCTCGATCCCGCCTACGCCGACCGACTCGGCCGCAAACACCTGACCGAAGACAAAGGCGAGACCGTGCCGGCCCTGTGGGTCGGGCTGGCCATCGTGCCGACCGCCGGCTGGGTGATGGCCCAAGAGGCTGTTGGCAAATGGAAGTCGGGGTCGACGCGGGCGCTGCGCGTGCACGAGTCGGGGGTCGGCCTGGCCGAGACGCTGGCGCTGACCTTGATGACCAACGAGATACTCAAACAAACGGTAGGCAGGTTGCGGCCCGACTTTCAGGATCGCGTGCGCCGCCACTACTGCGCGATGCCGGACAGCAAAGGCGTGACGTGTACGGGAGGCGAAGGCGGCCCGCTGCACGCCGACCCCGTCCGGGCCCAGCGTATCTTTGACGACGGCCGCAAAAGCTTTCCGTCCGGGCACGCCGCGACCAGCTTTGCGCTCGCGACCTACGCAGCACTGGCGACCGGCGGCCGCTGGGTGTGGGGCGACGAGGCCTCCGCGACGACGCGGGCTGTGGGGCTCGGCGCCCAGGCTGCGGTGCTGGGGCTGGCGGCTTATGTCGCAACCAGCCGGGTGCGCGACGGTCGCCACAACCGGAGCGATGTGCTGACCGGCGCCGCAATCGGCGCTGCATTTGCCAACCTTGCGTATTGGCGGCGCTTCGACACCGATGGCGAGACTCGCCGCGGCGAGGCGAACCTCGCAAGTGCCCAAACCGGCGTGCAGCTTGCGCCATTGTCGCTGACCATGACCTGGACGTGGCGGTAGCCGAGGGCAAGCGCAAGCTGCGTTGCCACCTGGGGTAGCTGCCCGGCAGCAACGGCTTGATCCCGCTGTTCTGGTTGTCTTTTGGTCTCCTCGTCCAGCCAGGCTCGTCGGGTACGCCGTCTTCTCGCAGGCGCCTCCTCAGGGCCCGTAAGAACTCTACTCGATTTTCTACGTTGGCCCACAGCTTGCTTGGTGGGTCGCAAGCTCGCGACTTTGCAAGTCGACTCGCCGCTCCGCTCCGCGCATGTGTCGATTGACTTGTTCTTTTACAGGCCCTCAGATCGCGCTTGCGCGTCCGGCGTCAAACGCGCACCGCCCCCGCGGCGCGAGGACGCGATGAAGGCAACCGTCTCGATGTGGCTGGCCACCCTGTGCGGCACCGCGGTATTGGCAGCGCCGGCCCATGGCGACCAGTACGGGCTGGACGACCTGGAGCGTTCGGTTCCGGCCAAAGGAAAGATGGTGTGCCCGCCTGTCGAATTGGTCCGCTACCGCGGCGATGTCGTCCGCTACCATTCGCCCGTTCGGGTGTATGTCGGCTTTCGCGATCGTTTGCGCAAGTTCGAAGAAGTGGCCCGCGACGTGGCGATCGAGGTGTATGGGCGTGCACCAGCCAAAATCGTCCACATCGGAACGCTGAACTGCCGCCGAATCCGCCTGTGGCCAACGCTTTTGAGTGAGCACGGCATCGGCAACGGCATCGACGTCGCCGGGTTTGATTTTGCCGCTGCGCCGCGCAAGGCGGTGCTGCCAGGTGACCTGCCCGCTGGCCTGCGCAAGGGATTTTCAGTGCGCGTCAAAGCGCACTGGGACGGCCATACCGGCGCGGCCGCAGTTCACGCGCGTTTCTTGCGCCGGTTGACGGATAAGCTACTAGAACGGCAAGACATCTTTCGTGTCTTGCTCGGTCCGGCCTATCCCGGCCACAAAGATCACTTCCATTTCGACTGCGCACCCTGGCGGCTGGTCAGCATTTGACAGCGGGTGGCGGCGGCCTAACGTCGGCGACCCGCCTGGAGTCGTCCGATGCACCTGCTGACCTTGCCACCTGCGCCGACCCTGCCGCTTGGCCCCGACGGCAGCCGATTTCCAGTCGGCCGCATCTGGTGCGTCGGCCGCAACTACGCCGCCCATACCCGCGAGATGGGCGCCGATCCCGCGCGCGATCCGCCGTTCTTCTTTGCCAAGCCAGCGACTGCGCTGGTGCCTGCCGCCGCTGGCGGTGGTGTCGTGCTGCCCTTTCCGCGCGCCACCCACAACTTGCACCACGAGGTTGAACTGGTGGTCGCCATCGGCCAGCGCGGCGCGATCGGCGCATCGAACCCGCTGCAGTGGATCGCCGGCTTCGGGGTCGGCCTGGACCTGACCCGCCGCGACATCCAGGCCGGTCTGAAGGAAAAAGGCCTGCCGTGGGAAATGGCCAAGGCGTTTGACGGCTCGGCCGTGGTCGGTCCGCTGGCGCCTGCGGGGCACTGCGAGGTGCTGCGCCCCGATGCGGCCATTGGGTTGTGGGTCAACGATCAGCGGCGACAGCACGGCACGCTGGCCGAGATGATCTGGCCGGTCGCCGACCTGCTTGCGCACCTGCAGGCGCTGGTCGATGTCTTGCCCGGCGATCTGGTGTTTACTGGCACGCCCGCTGGCGTCGGCCCGTTGGTGAGCGGAGATCGGGTGCGCGGCGCGGTTGACGGGCTGCCTGAGGTGGCGTTTTCGGTTGGCGGGCCGCAGCGATAGGCATGCCGTTCCACGGCAAGCACCGCGCTCAGTTGCGACGTTTGGCGGTCAAAATGCGCCGCCACGATGGCGTGTCATCGCGTCGGCCCGGCCTCGGCGCGCCGGATTCGCCGCACCACCGCCAGCGCCAGCGGCGCACCGTGCAGGTACAACCCCGGCAGCCACAGGGGTACGCCCTGCACATCGGCAGCGCGATAGCTGAAGGCGCCCGTGGACGTCAGCGCCATCTCAAACGCGGTGCCGCCCACCGCGAGGCCAGCCGCATTCGCCAATTGGGCGGGCACGTCGCGCCGGCGCACCATGCGGCGCACCAACAGCACCGCATACAACACGCACAGCCACAAGGGCTTTTGCTGCATGCCTGCCGACAACGCGTACATGGCCACAAACCACAGGAAATGGCGCGCGATTTCGCCATTGGAGACGTCGCCAGGCGCCTGCCGCTCGGCAAACGGCGCCCACAGCGAAGCTGCCAGGTACATGGCCAGCGAAGCCGAGCCAAAGAGCGGCGCGACCCACCACGCCTGGTCGAAAAGCACGGGCGCCGCGTAGGACAGGACCTTGCCCTGCACGTGGATTTGGTCGCACAGCGCCCCGCAGAGGCCGCCGATTGCGAAAAGCTTGAGCCAGGTTGCGGGATTGTGGCTGAGCTGAATCACTGTGCTGTCACAGGTCGAGCACCGACCCGCGCGGATCGTGGCCCTGCAAGGCCGCTTGCGCAACCGGCTGCAGTTCTGCCTCGCCGTGAACGGCAATGTAGTCGCCGCGCATGCCATGGCACCAAGGCCTCGCTGCGCACGACCCGCACGCGGCCACGTATTCGCCCTGCTCGATCGACGAGGTCTCCAACCGAAACGCGCGCCCGCCGGGATTGACGACCAGAAGACCCATGCCGGCAGCGTCGAACTGCAGCGGCCACGCTGCGGGCGGCAGCACGCAGTGCGGGGTGTTGAGCGAGCACAGGGTCGCGCCGCGTGCTTGCGCCTGTCGCCAGGCCTCCAACATCGGCGGCACCAACGCATCCAGGCGCGGCACCAGCCGTCGCAGGTCTGCGTCGCCCTGATCCACCAGCGAAAACAGCCAGATGTTGAAGTGGCACAGCCCCAGATCCGCGTAGTGGGCGACCAACTGCGGCAACTCGTGGACGTTGCGCGTGGTCACCAAGATGTCGCCTTCCAGCCGCAGCTTGCGCGGCCGCAAGACCTCGATGGCCTCGCCCAACAGTTGATGCGACCGCGGGGTGCGGTTCAGGCCGTCGTGAACCTTGGCATCCATCGATTTGAGCAGCAGGTTGACCTCGGTCATGCCCGCCGCGACCGCCTTGTCGACAAACTGCGCGTAGCTGAAAAGCATCGCATTGGTCTGGACTTTGATGCGCTGGTAGCCCAACTGGCGCGCCGCGCGCAGGGTCGCCAGAAAGTCCTTGCGCAGCGTCGGTTCGCCGCCCGACAGCCACAAATGGCGGGCGCCGATGCGACGACCGTGCTGCAGCCAGTGCAACACCTCTGCGGCCGGCATCTGGTCACCCGCGTCTGCGCTGCACGAATGGCAGCCGAGGCAGCGGCAGTTGCACGCAAACCCGGGCGACAGCTCAAGCCAACGAATGGGCACTTCGCGCGAGAGGGGAGTCCGTTGGTCGCTTGGGCGCATGCCGAGTCCGCGGGGGTGCGGGAGGTGCCGCCAGTGTGCCAGTCGGCGCGGCAAATGTCGCCTGCGCGGCGCGCTTTCGCCTACTGCATGCGCACTTCGGTGGCGTCGGGATCCTGATCGGGTCGGGTCACATCTTCGCCCCGCAGTTCTGCCGCCACGACCAGCGCACTGTCGGGTCTGGCCTGGCGATGGGCTGCCACACGGTCCGCGAGCCGACGCTTGAGCTGGTCGGTGTCACCGTAGCCGGCCTGCTCCAGCACCCCGCGCAGCAAATGGGCCACTGCAGCCCCTTGCTGCGGCCGCTCGCCAGGTTCTTTGCGCAGCAGTGCGTGCAGCACCGCATCGGCGCGTGACCACAGACCGCCGAGATCTGGCCAGCGCGCTGGCTCCGCCGTCTGGATGCGGGCGAGGGTCGCCTCGCGATCCGCCTCCGCAAAGGGCGCGCGGCCGAGCAACGCCTCGACCACCACCGAGGCCAGCGCGAACAGGTCGGTGCGCCCATCAATCGGCTGGCCGGCGATCTGCTCTGGCGCGGCGTACGCCCACTTGCCGCGCAAGCCCTGGCCGTGGGTGGTCTGGGCCAGTCCGGCCACGCGGGCGATGCCAAAATCGATGAGGTGGACGTCGCCGCTGTCGCTGATCAGTACGTTGGAGGGCGACACGTCGCGGTGCACAACCCCCGTCGCATGGGCGGCGCCCAAGCCATCTGCCAATTCGGCGCCGACATGCAGCGCGAGCTCGACCGGCAACGGCGTCTGGGCCTCGCCCTGCGCGCTGGCCAATAGCTGGCGCAGGCTCAGACCGCCCAGCCACGGCATGACCACGTAGGGCACGCCATCGGCTTCGCCGGAGTCGACCAGTCGTACCACCACCGGGTGATCGATGCGCCGCAACGCCTCGACCTCGCGCAGGTACAGCCGCGCCAGCGCCGGGTCTTCGGCAATGTGCGGCAACAGCCGTTTGAGCGCGAGATCGGGGTCACCTGGACGGCGGTCGCGGCGCTGGGCGCGAAAAACCTCGGCCATGCCGCCCATGCCTTCGCGACGCAGCAGCAGGTAGTCGCCGAACAGGGCGGCCGGCAAGTCCGCGCGCACCCTTGGCGTCGGGTCAGTCATCGCTGGCCCCCGTCGCGGCTGGTGTCGAGGCCGGCGGAGCGCAGGTAGCGGTACAGCGTTCCGCGATCAATGCCAAGAGTTTCAGCGGCTTTTCGCTTGTTGCCGTTGTGTAGTTGCACCCGCCGCACCACAACTTGCGTGGCCACATCGTCCAACGGCATGGCGTCAAACGTCGCGTCCGCAAGGGCCCGACGTTCGCCGCTCGGCACCGCGGCCGGCATTCGCTCGCGGGCGAGCAGCGGCTCGATGTCGTGCAGTTCGAGGGTGGTGCCGTTGGCAAACAGACAGGCCGACTTGAGCAGGGTCTCCAACTGCCGCACGTTGCCCGGCCAGTGCGCCTGACACAAGCGCGCCAGCGCGGCGGGAGCCACGTCGGTGACGTCGCCGATCCGCTGTTTGCGGTTGTCGGTGATGAACTGATCCACAAGCGCCGCAATGTCGGTCGGGCGGCTGCGCAAGGGCGGGATCTGCAATTCGACCACCCGCAGCCGGTACAACAGATCCTCGCGAAAGGCGCCGGTCTTGACCATCGCCGCCAGATCGCGGTGGGTGGCAGCGAGCACGCGCGTATCGACCTTGCGAATGCCGGATTCGCCGACCCGCGTGACCTCGCCAGTCTGTAGCACCCGCAACAGCTTGACCTGCATTTCGAGGGGCATTTCACCCACTTCGTCCACCCGAAGCGTGCCGCCGCTCGCAGCCTCGAAAAGGCCGCGCCGGTCGGAGACCGCACCGGTAAAGGCGCCCTTGGTATGGCCGAAAAGTTCGGATTCCAGCAGGTTCGACGGCAGCGCCCCGCAGTTGACCGCGACAAACGGACCTTTGGCGCGCGCGCCGGTAAAGTGGATGGCGCGCGCCACCAGTTCTTTGCCCGTGCCTGACTCGCCGACCACCAGCACTGGAAAAGCGTGGTCGCGTACGCGGTCCATCAACGAAAATAGCCTGTGCATCTGAGGGCTTTCACCGATGATCCGCGAGTAGTCGCTGCGCCGGGCGATGGCCAGTCGCTGCGCGTGCAAGTCGGCGCGCGCGTCGTGCAGCTGGGTCGAGACATCGGCCAGCTGCGCCTGCAATTGCGCGTTCAGCTCCTCGACCTGTGCGCGACTGCGCTCGAGGTCGCTCGCGGTTTGGCGCTGACGCTCGACCAACCGTGCGGTCTGGATCGCGATCGCGGCCTGATCAGCAAGCGCTGCCGCCTGCGCGGCGTGCTCTGCGGTAAACGCGCCCGCAGCAAACCGGTTGTCGACGTAGATGGCGCCAAGCACCCCCTGTGGTGTATGCAGTGGCACACAAAGAATGGAGCGCAGGCTGCCGGCGTGCACGCTCGCCTGCGCCGCGAACCGCGCGTCGGCTTGCGCATCCGTGGTCCACACCGCTTCACCTTCGACGAACACGCGTTCCGCCACCGTGTGGCTGAGCTTGTGCTGCGGTCGGCGCAGGTTCTCGCGGTCCAGGTTGCGCGCAACGGCGACCCGTAGCCGCGCCGCGCGCTCTTCGGGGGCAGCGCCCAACTCGCCGTCGTCGATGAGCAAGAAGCCGCGTTCCGCACCCGTCAACGCGACCGCGGCGTCCATCACCGCCTCCAACAACGGGCCAACATCGCGCTGCACGCCCAAGCGCCGGTTGAGGTTGAGCACTGCGTCGAGCAACGGCAGCCGACCGCTGGCAGCCGCCCCGGCTTGTTGCACCGGCGCCGCGGCGTCGGCGATGACGCGCAACACCAGCCGCACATCGCGCACGGCCGCGGCATGGTCAAACTGCGGTCGCAGCGCGGCAGGCCCCGTCAACGCGGTACG